>JAXHSX010000131.1:0-9891 GCA_034190625.1 Chloroflexota bacterium | reverse complement strand
GGCTCCAGTAGACCCTCGCAGCCCATCGAGGACTATGATGTCTGCTCCTGCCCTTACCATGCCACTGGCGATAGCTGCTGAATTATGAACGGCAGCTATCTTCACCGCTACTGGTTTGGTATAGTTTGTTGCCTCCTTCAGGGCGTAGACAAGCTGTGCCAGATCCTCGATGGAATAGATATCGTGTTGCGGTGCTGGAGATAAAGCATCAGTTCCGCTGGGAATCATGCGGGTCATGGCTACCTCGGCACTTACTTTCTCACCCGGGAGATGCCCTCCAATACCGGGCTTAGCTCCCTGACCAATCTTGATTTCAATTATCCTGGCTGCATTAAGATATTCGGCATGAACGCCGAATCGTCCTGAAGCTACCTGGACTATAGTATTGTCCCCATATTTATAAAGCTTGGGATGAAGCCCGCCTTCACCTGTATTCCACAAGGTTCCAGATTCTGTGGCAGCTCTGGCTAATGATTCCTGGACGTTCAGGCTTATTGCGCCATAGGACATGGCTGAGAACATCACGGGAACATCGAGCTTAACCTGAGGTGCTAACTCTGTCTTAAGGGCTAATGAGTCAGGGTCGAATTCTACCTTGTCGGGTTTACATCCCAGATAGGTAGTCAACTCCATCGGCTCACGAAGGGGATCAATGGAGGGATTGGTTACCTGGCTGGCGTTAAGAACCAGGTGATCCCAGTAAATGCGGTAGCTCTTGTCGTTGCCCATTCCGGTAAGAAGCATACCACCAGTCTCAGCCTGCCTGACGATGTCCTCAATTATCTCGGGACGCCAATTGTAATTCTCTCTGTAATCCAGTGGGTTTCTTCTAATGGTCAAAGCATTGGTGGGGCAAAAAACCACGCAGCGATGGCAGCCAACACAGTTCTCCTCGCGGCTTCTTACCTCATCATCCTCATCATCATAGTAGTGTGTATCGAATGTACACTGGTTGACACATACCTGACACTGGATACACCGAGATGAATCTCGTTCTACTATAAACTTTGGCGGTAAATAAGTCTTCATCTTATCCTTTTCTTATAAGTATTCCCTTTTCAGTCAGGTAATCTTTCGCTTGGCGAATGGAATAAATTTGGTAATGGAAGATGCTAGCGGCGAGGACAGCATCAGCTTTGCCTATGACTAGAGCCTCATAGAGATGCTCCAGATTTCCTGCACCACCGCTGGCAATCACTGGCACGCTTACTGCTTCGCTGATGGCACAGGTTAATTCCAGATCGTATCCTGCTCGCTGACCATCGGCATCCCAACTTGTGAGCAGCAATTCTCCGGCACCGAGAGCAACAGCTTGTTTGGCCCATTCAACGGCATCGATACCTACAGGCTTTTGACCCCCATGCGTACAGACCTCCCATTTAGCGATGCTACCGTTCTGTACTCTCTTAGCGTCGATAGCCACTACAACACATTGACTTCCAAATTTTTTCGCTCCTTCAGTGATCAGCTCGGAATTCTGTACTGCGGCAGTGTTAATGGATACCTTGTCAGCTCCTGCTCTCAGCAGACGTCGCATATCGTCGCTGCTGCGTACGCCTCCACCAACTGTTAGGGGGATAAAAACCTGTTCCGATACGTGCTCAACTATGTCAACCATGGTATCGCGTCCTTCGGGGGTAGCTCCGATGTCTAAAAAAGCGAGCTCGTCAGCACCCTCTTGATAGTAAAATCGGGCGAGCTCTACGGGGTCGCCAGCATCATGGAGATGGGTAAAGCTAGTACCCTTAACTACTCGTCCTTGAGTTACATCAAGACAGGGAATTATCCTTTGTGTTAACATCTGCGTACACCATTCGATTCTGCAGCTAAGATTTTCTCGGGCTCAATCGGTTTGCTCAGACTGCCTATAATAGGCTCCCCACCCATAGGAATCCATGCCCTGTCGAGGTCTGGGCAGACGAGGCGGATTGATGCTTCTTCGGACGAGAGATAAAGCACCGATCCCTTTGTTCCTACAGTAAGAGGACGTAATCTTATCCTGTCGGTAAGACCGATCATTTCCCCTTGATGAGCAATAATCACGGTGAAAGGTCCATTTAGCAAAAGGCTGCCGTATATCTGACGCAAAGTCTGAAGAAGTTTTTGCTCCTCTGGGGGGCAGCGATTTATATGACTCCAGAAGGGAGGCGCTAGTATCTTGGCTACTATCCCTATGGGAAGGCCGTGCCTTCGTATTAAAAGGTCAACTGCATAAGCTACCACCTCAGTGTCGGTCTGCATAGTACAATTGTAGCCAAACTGCTCTAAATACCGTCTATTTATCCCGTAAGAGGAGATCTCACCATTATGAACCACTGTCCAGTCCAGGATGTTGAAAGGATGTGCTCCACCCCACCAGCCAGGAGTATTGGTGGGAAATCTACCGTGGGCTGTCCAGAGGTAGCCCTCATATTGCTCTAAACAGAAATACTCTGCTATCTCTTCAGGATAACCTACACCTTTGAAAACTGCCATATTCTTACCGCTGGAAAAGACAAAGGCTTCTTTTATCTTAATATTGATTTCCATGACTCTATCTACAACATAATCGTCTGCTGATTGACTATTGGTTGACTCAATCCCCGCTTCGAGGAAATAACGCCATACTGAGGGTGGATTCACTATAGCCGATGTCGGCTTAGTGGGTACTTCTTCCGAGTCAATAACGTGGAATTTTTGCTTGAGGAAAATTTCGACTTCGGCTTGTGCTTCCTGGCTGAGATACATTATGTGGAAAGCATAGCAGTGGGCATATTTAGGATACAATCCATAAATAGCAAATCCACCACCCAGACCATTGCCACGAATGTGCATATTGGCTATAGCTTCCACTACAGGCTTACCAGAAAATCGATTCCCTGAGGTATCCATCATTCCAAAGATAGAACAGGCATCTATTACCTTGTCATCACAGTAGAAGTTGTTTATTTTGCTTAGGTTTTTCATTAAATTCGCTCTGCCACGATTATCTTAGGTGTCATTACTAAACACTGTCCAGATTTCCCTGAAGAAATGCTCAAGCCTCGACTTAGTAGCTTTGTCATGTGTTATCTAGTTCTCCAGATTACCCTTCATAAATCTTCTTATGCGTGTGGTTATGACGGGGTGCTCATTCATCGATAAAATCCTCCGTCTCGTCAGGTATAGTTGGCTTATAGACCAATAGCGGTGGTACCCCGAGTCGTTCTTGCCATAGTTCTCGAGGCAAGCATACCATGCCGAAATCGTCAGACAAGAGCGCCTGCTTAAAGCTACTTACATTCACTCGATCCCTCATCAGGCTCAAGACCAGACCCGATTTCTCAATCTCCTCTATAAAAACCATCCCGACTATGAGGTCATCCTTTAAAACCACTCTCTGATAGACACTATCCTTTTGTTTGCTGATAATTTCATAGCCATCATTATCGGGTGGAATGGCTATGCCTGCTGCAGAGATATCCAGTCCGAAGTAGTTCAGCGAGTTCATGGCTGTACCACCGGGATATATAGCCCTGGTACCAGACATGTTATAGCCAGCAATTCTACCCCCAATGTAAGCGTTAGGCCAGATGGGCGTAAGCCGATCCGTGCCATAGACGAAATCGTAAGCTTCGGCTACATCTCCGCAAGAGTAGACATCTGGATGACTCGTGGTCATTTGGCTGTCCACTGCTATGCCACGGTTTACCCTTATTTCAGTGCCCTCCGCAAGCTCATTACGTGGCACGACTCCTATAGCTACTACTACCAGGTTACATGATATTCTCTCTCCATTGTCCAGGATAATCTCTCTTACTGAATGCTCACCTGATATTTCAGATACGGTATGACCACCAATGATTCTGACGCCAGCTTGTTTGAGGGCCTCTTCCGCCATCAAGGAACCTTGCTCATCGAGGATGGTATTCAGGATTCTCTGTTTCATTTCAACGACAGTGACTTCAATTCCTCGTTTCACCAGGGCTTCGGTTGCGCTTATGCCGATAAGTCCACCGCCGATAACCACAGCTTTGCTGGCACTGTTTAAAAACTCGCTAATCGCCTTAGCATCGTCAAGAGTCATAAAACTAAAAACGCCGCTTTTACTCAATCCTTCTATTCTAGGGATTATGGGCTTTCCTCCCGTAGCCAACAGTAGCTTCTCCCAAGCGATCTTCTCATCATTCTCAAGCTCAGCGGTATGCGATTCCAGATCCAAACGTTTAATTCTCTTATCCAGTAAAGAAGAGATATTATTCTGGCTGTAGAAATCAAGAGAACGAAATAGTATTCCATCAAGAGTGCGTTCCTTGGTTAGATACTTGGAGATAAGAGGACGAGAATAAGCCGGATAGGGCTCATCGGAGACTATGGTAATGGGGCTTACTTTATCGACCTCACGTATTGCCTCAGAAGCTCCAATACCTCCAGCCGAATTTCCTACAATTAGGTATTTCGTCTTCAGTAGTTCTGTTCTCTTCATAGCATTTACCTTGTGACTCTGGCCATATTCAGGAAGTTAGCATACATTCTTAAGCCATATTCCCCGCTTTTCTCAGGGTGAAACTGGGTTGCTATTAAGTTACCCTTGATGATAGTGCTGCAAAAAGACAAGCTATATTCTGTGGTTCCAGCTACAACGGAGGTATCCTCTGGGTCAACATAATAGCTGTGGACGAAATAGAAGTTGGACTCGTCCGGAATCCCCTGAAAAATGGGGTGAGTGAAAGTCTGCTTTACCTGGTTCCAGCCTATGTGAGGAATTTTAAGTCCCGAGGGTAACCTTTTCACCTGTCCCGGAATTACCCCCGTACATTCGTGCCAGCCACCTTCCTCAGTTGTCGAAAGTAGAATCTGCATTCCGATACATACAGCGAAAAGTGGGTGATCCTCGGAAATTAACTGACGAACAACTTCAGTCATGCCTGATTTTCTCAAATTCTGCATAGCATCTGCTGCTGCTCCAACGCCAGGCAATATGACTGCACTGGCACCAAGTACATCGACCGGATTGCTTGTTACTAGCGACTGATAACCCAGTCTGGCGACAGCATTATCAACACTACGTAAATTTCCAGCACCATAGTCAATTATGGCGATCATATCGTATTGTCCTCTATGCTCAATAATAACGCTTCGTTGGGGCAGTTAGCTACGCAAATCGGCACTTCATGTTCAGGACAAAGGTCGCACTTGGCGATAACTTTCCTGTTCTTATCTCTAACCAGTGCTCCGTAGGGGCAAGCTAATATACAAGTCCAACATCCAATACACTTACTTTCATCGACAGTTACTGTACCATTTACCGTATCTCTATGCATGGCACCAGTTAAACAGGCATAAACGCACCAGGGTTCAGTACAATGGCGGCATTGGACGGCAAAGCAAACCTCATCTTTTCTCTCTACATGAACGCGAGGCAAAGGACGAGGACTTTCTCTTTTGAACGCTTTTATGATGTCCTTGGACCGAGAGTGTTCTGTTAGACAGTAGACCTCACAGAGTCCACAGCCGATGCAGAATTGTTCCCTAATATATAACTTCTTCAACATGTATCTTCTCTTATACGGAGTACGGCAACTGTTTACCGTATTATATAATCGTACAACATCAATATCAAGTTAAGAGCATAAACTAATTTGTAGTTTTACAAAATTTTTTATTTGTCTATCTTTGTCAGGATGCGATAATTTTGATGAATGCCATTCGGATATTTTCAAAATACAAGTACTGAAGAAGCCTGTCTTGCTAAGGGCACACATTTTGGATACAATAATCATCAATCCGCAGCTGAAAAATAGTGATGATATATTGTATCACTATAGAGGTATAAGTTGAAATTAGCAGGCAAAGTCCACAAATTTGGTACCAACGTTGACACCGATGCTATTATTCCGGCGCGCTACCTAAATATTTCTGAGCCTGAAGAACTGGCGAAGCATTGTATGGAGGATTTCGAATCTGAATTTCTAACTAAAATTGCACCTGGGGATATAATAGTCGCTGCCACCAACTTTGGCTGTGGTTCCTCTCGAGAACATGCTCCTCTGGCGATAAAAGCCAGTGGTGTATCTTGCGTTATTGCACAAAGCTTTGCCCGCATTTTCTTCCGCAATGCCATTAATATTGGCTTGCCTCTTTTAGAATGTGATAATGCAATAAATGAGACTGAATCTGGTGATATACTGGAAGTAAATCTAGCCAGGGGAGAAATCGATAATATTTCCAAACATAAAAAATTTATCGCCAATCCTTACCCTGAATTTATGATGGGAATCATTAACGCGGGTGGGCTGATCGAGTATACTAAACATAGATTACAAAGTATATAACTTTAATCCTTGGTGATAGCGAAGGATATTCGAGATTCTGCGTTGCACTCAGAATGACAAGTAGTGGCTCAGAAGGACATACGCGAGAAATAAGAGGCAAATAATATGCAATTTAGTATAGCAGTTTTGCCCGGTGATGGTGTTGGTCCTGAGGTTATCGCCGAAGCGACAAAGGTTTTGCTGGCCGTGGGTGAGAAATTCGGACACAGTTTCCAGTTTCATGATGGTCTAATAGGTGGCATTGCCATAGATACACTGGGCACGGCTCTCAGCGAGGAAACATTGAATGTATGTAAACAGTGCGATGCAGTACTGCTGGGCGCTGTTGGCGGTCCCAAATGGGATGATCCTCAAGCTAAAGTCCGGCCTGAAGATGGGCTTCTGGCTTTGCGAAAAGAGTTGGGACTGTTTGCTAATTTGCGTCCTGTGAAAATTTTCCCCATGCTGGTGGATTCTACCTCGTTTAAACCTGAGATAATTGAGGGAGTTGATTTGGTGGTGGTTAGAGAGCTCACAGGTGGACTTTACTTTGGTCAGCCTAAAAAGCAGTGGCGAACTCCTGAGGGAAGGCAAGCCGTTGATACCTTGACCTATTCTGAAGCGGAAATTGAGCGCATACTACGAGTTGGCTTTGAGCTAGCTCGTAGCCGTAGAAAAAAAATAACTTCGGTGGATAAGGCCAATGTCCTGGAATCATCCAGGCTGTGGCGACAGATTGCCATAGAGCTTTCTGCCGATTATCCTGATATCGAGCTTCAACATATGCTGGTTGATGCCTGTGCTATGAGACTTATTCAACGTCCTACTGACCTGGATGTTTTGGTCACCGAAAACATGTTTGGCGACATACTCACCGATGAGGCTTCAATGCTGGCTGGTTCTATGGGGATGCTCCCTTCAGCTAGTTTAGCGGGAATTACCGGAGGAAAAACATTCGGTATGTATGAGCCGATTCACGGCAGTGCTCCAAGTCGAGCGGGGCAGAACCTGGCTAACCCCGTCGCCACTATTTTAAGTGTGGCTATGATGCTCCGCTATTCCTTTGAACTGGAAGCTGGAGCTCAGGCTGTAGAGAATGCTGTCCTTGCTGTACTAGAACAAGGTTATAGAACTTACGATATAATGTCGGAAGGCAAAATCAAGGTGGGAACGAAGGAAATGGGAGAATTGATTGCTAAGAAAATAAAAGGTTGAGGAAGCTATACATGTCAGTAGTGCAGCTTTGTGACACAACTCTTAGGGATGGTGCCCAGCAGGAAGGAATTTCCTTTTCCGTTGAGGACAAGCTGAAGGTCGCTCAAAAACTTGACGAATTGGGAATTGACTTCATCGAGGGCGGTTGGCCCGGCTCCAACCCCAAAGATACCGAGTTCTTCGACAAGGCACGAAATTTGAGCCTGAATCATTCAACTCTGGTTGCTTTTGGCAGCACCAGACGTGCGAGCTGCGGGGCAGATGAAGATGCCAATCTCCAGGCTTTGCTCGAAGCTCAAACTAAAGTGGTTACCATCGTAGGAAAAGCCTGGGATAAGCAAGTAACCCAGGTTTTAGAAACAACGCTGGAGGGCAACCTTAGCATGATCATAGATTCGATAAATTACCTCAAGTCGAATGGGCTTAAGGTTTTCTTCGATGCTGAGCACTTCTTCGATGGATATAGAGGTAACCCTAAATATACATTGGAAGTGGTGGCCAGTGCAGCCAAGTCTGGTGCCGACTGCATAGTTCTCTGTGATACCAATGGTGGTACCTTGCCCCGGCAAATAGAAGAGGCTATTAAAGCCGTACAAAAGGTAACGTCTGTTCCTTTAGGCATTCATGCTCATAATGATGCTGGGCTTGCTGTGGCTAATTCCTTATCTGCCGTCGAGTGTGGGGTTAACCAGGTCCAGGGGACTATCAATGGCTATGGTGAGCGCTGTGGCAATGCTAACCTTTGCTCCATAATTCCAACGCTAAAACTCAAGATGGGCATTAATTGCGTTACTGAAGAGCAGCTAAGTAAGCTCGGCGATATCTCCCACTATGTATCGGAACTGGCTAACTTACCTCATTATGATAGGTCTCCATACGTAGGTGCCAATGCTTTTACCCACAAAGGTGGGACCCATGTTTCTGGCTTAAGCAAGTGGGAGGAGAGTTACCAGCATATAAATCCGTATTTAGTAGGCAATCGTCTTCGTGTCGTTGTTTCTGAGCTGGCAGGAAAGAAGAGTATCATCTACAAAGCTAAGGAGCGTGGGCTACCCGTTCCTGAGGATAAAGAAATTGACAGGGTGTTGGAACAGGTTAAGTCGCTGGAAAATCAAGGCTTTCAATATGACAGTGCGGAAGCATCGTTTGACCTGTTAGTTCGTCGTGCTCGATTTGGCTATCATCCGCCGTTCGAGTTGGTCGATTTCATGATAGTGGTGGAGAAACGTCGCCGCCTCCCCAGCAGTGGAAATCAGGAGGAGCCGTTATCGGAAGCCACCATTAAGGTCAAGGTGGGTGATAGTATAGTGCATACAGCGGCTGAAGGCGATGGTCCAGTCAATGCACTCGACCAGGCTTTACGTAAAGCTTTGATTCAATTTTATCCTGATTTGACTGCTGTCACCCTTACCGATTACAAGGTGCGCATCCTTGAGGAAACTGCCGGCACTGCCTCGCAGGTGCGGGTGCTTATTGAATCCAGCGATGGTATGGAACGTTGGAGGACGGTGGGCAGCTCCACCAACATCATCGAAGCCAGTTGGCTGGCTTTAGCTGATAGCATCGAATACTGGCTGATAAAGGAAGCTGGCAAACCTAAAGGCCGAGGACCTTCAACAGATACAAATGGCACTTGAGGGTGTAACAAATGGCAAATCTTCCTCAGGTGGATTGAGTAGTTGACTATGTCTCCTGTTCCATTTTAATTATTTGCCACTCAGTCATTTTCTCGAGTGTAATGGACGATAGTGTGCTGATCATAGCTTCACCAAGAGACTTCAATAGGTCACGACTGGCACAATGATTGCTATGCGGGCAGTCATCGGGACAATCTACACAGTAAAATAGAGTTTCACTCCCTTCGAGGGCAACAAATATCTCAGGTAGTCTGATATCGGCAGGATGTCTTGTTAGTGAGTACCCTCCCTTTGGTCCCCGACTAGATGTCACCAGACCATTTCGTTTTAGAATCAACATCAGGTTCTCAAGATAGTTTTTGGATATCTCCAGTCTTCGAGCCAGTAGATTGACGTGAATCGGCTCTTCTGTGCGATGTATGGCAATATCCACCATCGCTCTTATGCCATACCTTGTTCTTGTTGGTACTCTCATTTGGTACTCTCACAATGTAAGTTAATGTTCAGCAACTTGATGGTATATATACTAAATTATTACTATGATCTACGTCAACAGTGGCGGTGTTCTCCCAACGCATTTACTGCACCAGCTAATTCAAATCCGTCTCAAGCAGACTTTCGCGCCAGCACCACTACTGGCGCAGCATCAATCTGGCCTGCCCCCCGAAAATAGGATCATCTTAAATGCGAGACTCCTGTAAAATAAGAACAGGAGGAAGCATAAGTGAAAGCAAAAAGATACTCGGAGGCGCAGATATT
Organism: Chloroflexota bacterium; assembly: GCA_034190625.1. Lineage (GTDB taxonomy): Bacteria > Chloroflexota > Dehalococcoidia > GIF9 > AB-539-J10 > CG2-30-46-9. The sequence goes on along the minus strand of JAXHSX010000131.1, from coordinate 8 downwards.
CCGTATTC
>JAXHSX010000130.1:0-6906 GCA_034190625.1 Chloroflexota bacterium | reverse complement strand
GGGTCTGGAAAGATATAGCTAGCGGCCTTTACGATATTGGCATAGCTATTGGTATGGAATCCATGACTACCAGCCCAATAGCTCATAAGCTTATCCCACCCGGCGAGGAAGATTTGGAAGGCCAGCTAGGGTTGACCATGCCTGCTTTGTTCGGCATCCTTGCTCATAGATATATGGAGCAGTATGGTGCCACGAGAGAAGACTTTGCCCGAGTATCAGTTAAGAATCATCACCATGGTTGCTTGAACCCTCTGGCACAATATCACAAAGAATTTACCATAGAAGAAGTCCTCGGCTCCAGGATGATATGCGACCCCATCACCTTACTTCAATGCTGCCCCAATACCGATGGAGCTGCAGCCGTAGTTCTATGTTCTATGGACAAAGCTCAAAGGTACACTAGCATGCCAATAAAGGTAGCCGCCACTGCCTTACTGTCGGGGAACTATAAGTATTTACAAGATGACATGCTTTTCTCAGATATAGGTATTAAGACAGCTAATATGGCTTATGAGATGGCGGGAATAGGACCTGAGGACATAGACTTCATTGAACTTCACGACGCATTTGCATCGGAAGAACCTCTCCGTTATGAGGAACTTGGCCTTTGCCCGCGAGGTGAAGGAGTACGCCTGCTCAATTCAGGAGCAACTGAATTGGGGGGAAGGATTCCAGTCAACCCTAGCGGCGGACTGCTGTCCCTGGGGCATCCCCTGAGTGCCAGCGGTGCACGTCAGATAGCTGAACTTACCTGGCAGTTAAGGGGACATGCGGGTGAGAGGCAAGTGCCTGGTGCTAAGGTTGGATTAGCTCATATGCTTGGTGGTACGGTGCCACTTCTTGAGGGAGGCGCTTGCGGTATCACAATATTGACAAGGTGAGAGTTTATTTGCAACTTTGTGCGATATTCGAGTTCATTTTATTGCCCCTATCTTCTTTAATCTCTCTATTTCATCCTTCGTATAACCCAGGTTCGAAATTATAGCCTCGGTGTGCTCACCAGGGAGTGGAGCAAAGTTTCCTATCCGCCCTGGAGTATCTGAAAGTTTTATAGAAACCCCTTGTTGTTTAACTTTACCTATCGTTGGATGTTCTAGCTCTACACACATTTGGCGGTGAAGCACTTGTGGGTCGTTGAAAACCTCATTGATATCGAGAACAGGGGCAACGCAGGTATCTGCCTCCCTCAGAATTTGAACCCATTCGTCTCTAGTCTTATCAAGGAAGATCTGCTCGATAGTGGAAGCCATTTCCCTTAATTTTTCACCCTTAGCATGCCGCAGGGGAATGAAATCCTCTCTACCTATGGCACGGCAGAAGCGCTCCCAGAAATGAGGCTCAGCATTGGCAACTGTAATAAACTTTCCTTCCTTTGTCTTTAAGACCATCGGCATGACCTTTATCTTCGCTGGCATGCGTCCATCAGTGAAATATCTAGTAGACGCCAGAACCATGAAGGAGAGAGCGCTATCTGTCATAGATATGTCAATAAATTGCCCTCTTTCCGTTTTTTCTCTAGCCCTTAAAGCGAGGAGAATACCAATAACAGCATGTAAGGCGCTACTTACATCAGCTAGTGGTATGCCGAATGGCACAGGCTCACCATCCTGATCAGTCGTATAGGCAAGTGCCCCAGCTATGGAGCAGCAATTAGGATCGTGACCGGGGAATTTAGCATAGGGACCATCCTGCCCGTAACAGGTGATGGCACAATAGATGATTCCAGGATTTATTTGCTTGATGGTTTCATAGTCAACGCCAAGGCGCTTAGTTACCCCTGGCCTGAACTCTTCAACGATGATATCCACTTCCTTGGCAAGTCGATAAAAAACATTTTGTGCTTCCTCGGCCTTCAAATTCAGCATGATGCTCTTCTTGTTGCGGTTGAGCGCATCGTAGCAAGCAGCTTTTTGCCTCTCCCCCTCCGCTTTCTTAGCCAAAGAGAAGAGGCTCTGAGAGTCGATCTCTTCTATCTTAAGAACGTCTGCCCCCATATCCGATAGGAGCATAGTACAGAATGGCCCCGGAATCAGCCGCGATAAATCTAATACTTTTATCCCCTCTAATGGCAGCATTGTCCTCCTTAGCCTAAAGCACTATCTTTCAGTTTTTAAACGGGGATGTCCTGATTACCCCCATTTTTTCCAATCCAGCGATATCCTCTAGTGAATAGCCTTGCTGAACGAGGATTTCTTCAGTATGCTGTCCTAAAAGAGGGGGAGGAACCCGTGGCTCCCCCGGAGTTTTTCCCAACTTTGTAGGAACCCCAACCATTTTTATCAAGCCACGCATTGGATGTCTCATAGAAGTAATTTGAGCAACCTGAGCTTTGTTCTCCAAAATAATAGCTTCGTAATGGATATTTATCCGAACATTTTGCCAGCTTCTTCCTTTAATTCGGCACGGAAGTCAGGATGGGCAATAGAAATAAGCGCGTCAGCCCTTTCTCTCAGGGATTTGCCCCATAGCCTAATTGCGCCAAATTCAGTAGCTATATAGTCAGCGCAGCCGTGAGGTATGGTTGTCAATGTCCCTTCAGGAAGCCGCGGCATGATACGGGAGACTTCGCCTCCGCGAGCTGTAGAGGGAAGTAATGTGATCGAGCGTCCACCCTTTGATAGCAAAGCCCCAACCACAAAAGGAAACTGCCCTCCAGTCGCAGAGAACTGCCGTCCTCCCAATGATTCAGCACTAATCTGCCCCTGAAGGTCTATAGCCAGGGCATTGTTGATCGCTACCATATTATCATGGCTGGCGATTACTCTGATATCCTCTAAATAGTCTATATCAACCAATTCAAAAAGGGGATTATCGTCAGCCCAGGCCATCTCCTCCTTGGAACCACCACCAAGGGAAGTGACTGTTACCCTGCCTGGGTTAATGGTCTTGTATTCTCCGGTAATGACGCCTTCCTTAACCAGTGTTATTATTCCTGGTGGGGTTGCTTCAGAATGTATCCCTATGTCATGCTTATTATCAAGCATTCCTAAACGTACTAGCGGCTCAGTTGTCCTACCTACACCTATTTGAATAGTATCACCATCTTCAATAAGCCTATTCACATATCCTGCAATATTTTTAAGGTAAGGCTCGGGCTCTTTAAGCGCTCTGCCTGCTAATGAACCTTTGCCCGGCTCCCCCCCAGCAGACAAATGTTCGACAAAATAGTCTATTTCTGAGACATGGATGAAATTGTTTCCGTAAGTTCTTATCAAGTTCCTGTTGACCTCGGCAATGACGAGCTTACCCATTCTGATCTGTTTTGTCTTATTCCATAAGGACTGACCAAAACTGCAGAAGCCCTTGTCATCAGGAGGAGATACCTCAGTAAGGACGACATCTGCCGTCATAGCAAAGCTGCTAGCCCTATACATTGAAAGGGCGACGCCAGGAATCACATCTACCCTCCTGGCGTCCACTGCCTCTTGAGCAGTGCCGGTAGGCATTGTTATGGCAATGTCGAAGGAATCCTGCCATCCTTCATCATACCAGCCAAAATCATAGCTTGGCGTGGGGATAAAAACACGAACGTTTTCAAGCTCCCCTTTCCTGGCAGCTATGGCCAACCCAACACCATGAGCTTCTCTGCCCATGGTAAACACAATACGGTCTCCGGATTTAACTAGCTTAGCTGCTTCTTCCGCAGAGATAAACCTTCTCTGATATTCCTCTCGCCAATCTGTCATCCATTTCTCCTTTCCAAGTCTATCTGGATCAAGTTCTTTCTTCAGAACTTGCCTTTCGCTAAAATCCTCAGTCTCCAGTATAACTCTTAAAGTATTTAGTTTTATTAAGAGCCTCTTCACTCATTTCATGAAGTTTGTGGAAGGCTTCTCTCTCCCCTGTCTTTTCCCTATCTCTAATAAAAATTGCTTTCTTCTCATCATCTCTATAAGTCAAGTTGGTGCCCAAAGTATGGTACACTATCGTGCTCATCCAGCTATTCACTCCTAACGCTTCATAAGTATGCTTCCGACACATCTTACCCAGAGCTAAAGCATCCAGTGGTTGAAGACATATTGCCTTAGCCAAGCCGCGGACTTCCCCCTCCAAATCCTGTGCTGGGACAGCTTTAGTTAGTATCCCCATTTCCTCTGCCTCTTTACCACTTATTGTCCTTCCCGTAATAAGGATTTCTTGCTGCTTCTTCGTGTGACCTGAGAATAATTCCAGAGGAAACGCCATCCCTCCAAATGCAAGTCTTTGCCCTCTATGGGCAAATTTAGCATCGCTAGCAGCTATGGCTATATCGCAACATTCAACCAAGTAGATGCCAGCTTCAATACACCATCCTTGCACTTGAGCTATGGTCACTTTCTTACAATTAAAGACAGCTTTGGGACATCCCACTATCTGCTCTTCATCAATTCGAAGCCTTACATTTTGGTGCGGGTGTACCCCAGGCCCTCCTCCATAAATGCGATATACCTGCGATAAGTCAAATCCACCAGAGAAGTTCTTCCCTGCCGCTCTAAGAATAACTACTTTGATCTCATCATCCAAGTCCACTCTCCTGATAGCGTCCTGTAATTCACCTGTCATTTCCTCAGGGCCTATGCTTATGGCATTGTTTTTTTTCGGCCTGTTCAGCGTAATATGCACAATGTGGGGCTCCTCTTTGTCCTTCTCATACAGAAGGGTATTGTAAGTTACTCTTTCCATTGGACCTCCTATTTATTTATTTTTAGCTTTCCCAGAAGTTATCTAAATTTGACCTTTTATTTAGTGACCTAGAATTTTTCGCTTTACCTGATACCGCATTATTAAGTAGTTGCCTTCCCTTATTTTACTCGCGATGGGTATGCCGCTGTTTAACAGATATTATAGAAGTGCTTTGAAAACTCTCAACCGCCTGTGGTCTGGAATCCCTTTTCTTACTTTGGCTGCTGCCTTTGTTATCCACTAGCCTCAACTTTGTCATTCCATGCCCACCAGCCCCACAAATCTATCCCACTATGTTATCACTTTATAATGCATTCTAACCCCCCTTGTCAAACCGAACCTATCTTGCTTCCATCGATTACTTTGGATACTATAAGCACCGATTGGTTACTTGAGATTAGAGGGAGTTAAAGGAATTTCACGCATCTTGGTAGATGCCACAGAATATAACTTGGAAGTCAGAGAGCTCCCAAAGCTCGGTCTTCGCTGCTGCCCCACTGCTGAGGTGATATTTAGTGACTGCCGTGTACCTAAGAAGAATTTGGTGGGCGAGAAAGGTATTGGCTACGAGGCTACCATGAAGGTTCTCCTACTTCCCCGAGCTTCGATAGGCGTTTCGGGAGCAGGACTGGCCCAAGCAGCCATAGATGAAGCGGTAAAATATGCTTTGGAAAGAAAACAATTTGGCAGACCTATCGCCAAATTTCAACTTGTTCAGCAGATGATTGCCGAAATGGTTATCGAAACCGAAGCAGCACGTTTGATTAGCTACCAAGCGATGCAACTTCTAGGAAAAGGGGAAAGATGCTTCAAAGAATGCTCTGGCGCGAAGTTCTACGGCTCTGAGGTGGCAGTAAAGGTTTGCTCTAAGGCTATGGAAATTCTCGGCGCTTATGGAATCTCCGAAGAATATCCTCTGGAGCGTTACTTCAGAGACGCCAGGACGCTGCTCCCTCCCGACGGGACTAATCAAATTCAAAGGCTTATTGTAGGAAGAGAAGTGCTCGGTGTATCTGCCTTGGTTTAGCAAAGCAGACTACGCATGACAACATGTTTAGACTACTGAGAACGCGGCTTTTGGTAGGGAAAACCATGACTGTTAAGAGCGACCACTGAAAAATGCCCCAGATTGATCTAGTTCAATGAATTCTGTGTCTGCCATCCCCAATATTTTAGTACATACATATTCGGTATGCTCACCAAGACAAGGCGCAGGTCGCCAGTGCTTTGCTGGGGTTTGGGATAATTTGCTTGCCTGCCCCAAGTGGTAAAAATAATCTAGCTCTTCATGTTGTATGGGCCAGAAGTGTTCTCGCTGCCTTAACTGAGGATCAAAATAAATATCTCTGGGGTCTTTAATCACCCCGGCAGCCACTCCTGCTGACTGCAATAAGGTCATAACTTCCTCGGCAGAGAAGTTAACTGTCCACTCTTCAACAAGCTTGTTCAATTCATCCTCATGCTCTTTCCTGCCATAAAGCGTGGCAAACTTGGCATCGTTAAGCCATCTTGGATTATCCAGAACATCACCAAATGCCTTCCATTCTTCATCATTGAATACAGCAATGGCACACCATCTGTCTTGTCCTTTGCAGCAATAAGCTCCATGTGGACAAGCATACGAATGTTCGTTCCCCCTTCTACCCCCCTGGTTATTATTTACCAGGAAATCAAGCATCAAAGGAGCAATAAACTGAATAGTGGTCTCGAACTGTGATATATCAATACACTCTCCTTCCCCCGTCTTGCGTTTATGATCCAGAGCAGCCAGCATTACGGGAGTAGTAAGTACCGGAGTAATAAAATCGGGTAATACGCCGTATGGCTGCGCCACACCTCTATCTGGCCACCCTGTAATATTAGTTAGACCACCAAGAGCTGTTAGCCAAATCCCTGCAGTTGCAACTTTGGCGTAAGGGCCTGTGTGTCCCATGCCACTTGAGCGGACCATTATGATCCCAGGGTTTATTTTTCTAACCTCATCATAACTTAAGCCTCTTGCCTCCATGACTCCGGGTCTGAAGTTCTCTAACAATATATCAGCCCAGGCGATAAATCTTTTAACTACCTCAATGCCTTTAGAGTGTTTTAAGTCAAGTGTAATGCTATACTTATTGGCGTTAAAAAAGGCAAAATACCCACAGCGATTCACCCCTGGTTTTCTATCCTTAAAGGGAGCTGACGTACGCAAGAAATCTGGCCTCTGCAGTGATTCGATACGAACAACTGTAGCTCCATAATCAG
>JAXHSX010000013.1:0-2265 GCA_034190625.1 Chloroflexota bacterium | reverse complement strand
GGCTATAGAGAATTTGCCTGGCTCTACTTTCGCTTTGGAAGCTGAGGAACCCTTATTATCAAAGCTGAAGGATTTGGCTTCTGTGTTAAATGGCGACTGGGTGGAGCTTGGACCGGGAGATAAAGTGCTCTACCATGCAGCAGCCGTTTTCACCTCTAACTATTTGGTCACTCTGATCAAGCTGTCATTGGATTTATGGCAGGCTTTCAAGGTGCCGCCGGAAAAGGCGACTAAAGCTTTGCTACCTTTACTTCAAGGGACGGTGAATAATATCGGGAATATCGGCTTGCCCAACTGTCTTACAGGCCCCATATCCCGTGGAGATTTGGGCACTATAGGTAAGCATTTAGACGCACTCGATGCCAGAGATGCATCGCTAGCCACTGTCTACAGAATGCTGGGGCTTCAGACTATTCCAGTAGCCTTAGCCAAAGGCAAGATTGATGAAAATAAAGTAGAAGAGTTGAAGACTCTGCTCAGTAGTTATTGCGAGTAACATAAATGACGAAGCGATCTCAAAAGTACCACTAGATTGCTTCGCTTCGCTCGCAATGGTATGACAGGCTAAAAAACAAACGCGGAGGGATATGAAATGAGAAACATGTTGAAGAGCAAGATTCACCGAGCTCGAATTACCCAGGTAAATCTAGACTATGAAGGAAGTATTACCATTGACAGAACCCTCATAGAGGCAAGCGATATTTTGCCTTTCGAGCGGGTGGAAGTGTTAAACATCAATAATGGAGCCAGGTTTAGCACTTATGCTATCGAAGGAGAGGCAAATTCAGGAGTCATTGGCATCAATGGTGCTGCTGCCAGGCTGGTGGCCAAAGGTGACATTGTCATCATCCTCTCCTATCATCAGTTGCCTGACAACGAAGCAATAGTCACAATGCCAACTATGGTTTATGTAGATAATAAAAACAGGATTCTCGAACCAAAGGATCCCGCAATATCGTCGGCGTTTAACTCCAGATTTATTGAAAGCCTTTCCCGATCATCATGAAGAAACTGGATCGCTCTTCTTCGCAGGACATTAAGGGTATTAATAGGGAGGTGACAAAATGCGGATTACAATTGCTGAGATAAAAGAGATGAAACAGAGGAAAGATAAAATACCCATGCTCACCGCTTATGACTATGTAACTGCCAGGATCGTTGACGAAGCTGATGTGCCCTTAATACTGGTGGGGGATAGTTTGGGGATGGTGATGTTAGGCTATGAAACCACTATCCCGGTGACCATGGAGGAGATGTTACATCATACCAAGGCAGTGGTGAGAGGCGCCAAGAGAGCTCTTATAGTAGGTGATATGCCCTTTATGACCTATCATGCCAGTACTCCTGAAGCCTTGCACAACGCAGCGCGCTTTATCCAAGAAGGGGGAGCACAGGCAGTGAAGTTGGAAGGCGGTGAGATTGTAGCTGAAACAGTGAAGCGACTCGTTGGTTGTGGCATACCGGTTATGGCTCATATCGGAGTCACCCCGCAATCAATTAACCAGCTAGGTAGCTATAAAGCGCGAGGAAAAACACCAGAGCTGGCTAAGACTTTGCTTCAGGATGCTCGCATTCTGGAGGAAGCGGGCGCTTTTAGCCTGGTTCTGGAATGTGTGCCGGCGCCCCTTGCCAGATTAATAACTCAAAGTCTAACTATCCCTACGATTGGCATTGGCGCTGGTCCCGATTGTGACGGCCAGGTTCAGGTAATCAGCGATATACTGGGACTCTTCACCGAATTCGTGCCCAAGCACGCCAAACAATACCTCAAGTTGGCTCCCGAAATGAAGAACGCCGTAGCTAATTATGTAGCTGAAGTAAAGTCACAGAGCTTTCCTACCACAGAACACAGCTTTGCTATGGACGAAAGCATCCTCGAATCTCTCGAAATTACCTAATCCTCACTTTACCCGGAAAAACAATGGTGTGAACGGTTACAGGTGGAAGATGCAGGTAGTAAAAACCATATCCGAATTCAGGCAATTAAGACGACAAATTACTGGTTCGGTTGGTTTTGTGCCTACCATGGGCTACCTCCACGAAGGTCATCTGTTTCTGGTGAAGCAAGCCAGGGCGGATAATTCCGTAGTTGCAGTAAGCATCTTCGTCAATCCCACCCAGTTTGGTCCTGCCGAAGACCTGCGGACTTACCCACGAGACCTCAATCGTGACCTGGAATTGCTAAGTGGAGAGAAAAGCGACATAGTCTTTATACCTTCTGATGAAGAAATGTATCCTGCCAACTTCGGCACTTGGGTAGATGTG
>JAXHSX010000129.1:0-8952 GCA_034190625.1 Chloroflexota bacterium | reverse complement strand
CGAAGTATTCATTGCTGTTTGTTCTTAATGCTGTGATAATTTTTCTGATCTCTTCATGTTCTATGATTTTGTCTTTGGCAGCTTTTTCCACGTTAAGAATTTTCCCCTTCAAAGGGAGAATAGCTTGAGAACGGCGATCTCGTCCTTGCTTAGCGGAACCTCCTGCAGAGTCACCCTCGACTATGAAGAGTTCACATAACGATGGATCCTTTTCGGAACAATCAGCTAATTTACCTGGCAGCGTTGATGATTCAAGGCTAGATTTCTTGAAAACTAGCTCACGAGCCTTACGTGCTGCTTCTCTGGCTTTGGCTGCGAGGAGGCATTTCTCTAAAATCGCCCTAGCTTCCTCTGGATGTTGTTCGAGGTAAAGTGACAAACCACTTGCCACTACAGATTCAACTTCGCCTTTTATTTCTGGGTTTCCCAGCTTTACCTTTGTTTGTCCTTCAAATTGAGGCTGAGGTAACTTTACGCTGATGGTAGCTACCAATCCTTGACGGACATCCTCACCTGTCAAGCTAGGGTCGCTATCTTTGATAAATTTATTATTGCGGGCATAATCGTTAAGGACTCGAGTTAATGCTGTACGGAATCCGGTGAGGTGGCTTCCGCCGTCTCTAGTGTTAACGCAGTTAGCGAAGGATAAGGTAAGCTCTACAAAGCTGTCATTATATTGTAGAACTATCTCTACTACAGTGCTATCCGTCATGGATGAAAGGTAAATTGGCTCGGGGTGAATAACTGTTTTATTCTTATTGAGGCGGTTGACAAAACTTGCTATGCCTCCTTCAAAATAGAAGGTCTTTTCTTGGTCGGTTCTCTCGTCTTTAAGGTATATCTCTACTTCTTTGTTCAAGTAGACTAGCTCTTTCGCCCGTTGGCACACCGTATTAAAGTCGTAGTCGATATCCTCAAAGATTTCCACATCCGCTAGGAAAGTGACTAAAGTGCCAGTATCTGATGCATCACCAACCATTTCTACACTACCATGGGGAATACCTTGCTGATACTGTTGGCGGTAGAGTTTTCCTTCTCGTTTTACCTCGGTCTTAAGCCAGGAGGATAGGGCATTAACCACGGATGCACCAACACCGTGTAAGCCGCTGGATACACTATAAACATGCCCTCCAAATTTAGATCCAGCGTGTAAGCGAGTCATCACTGCGTCGAGGGCAGTGATATGCTGTCCAGGAATAGTCTCTGTAGGAATGCCACGCCCGTTATCAATTACCGTAACGCTGTTGTCGTTGTGGATTATTACTTCAATTCGACTGCAGAAGCCGGCCATGGCTTCGTCTATACTGTTATAGACTATCTCATAGAGCAGTTGGTGTAACCCTTGCTCATCCGTGCTGCCGATGTACATTCCCGGGCGGAGGCGCACAGCATTGATTTCGTCTAAAATATGGATATCTTCTGCAGTGTATTCAGAGTTCAACGTCTTGTTGCTCTCGTTCTGCATCATAACTTACCTTTACATATTATATCATAAATCACCCTTCCGTAGCCAATTGATACAATGTGCTATGGTTACGTTGACAGCTTAATGGGAGCATGCCTTGCCTGTTAATCTTACTAATGTATGGCCCAAAATCAGCCCTCTTTCTGATTTACAAACTAAAGATAAGCAAATAAAATTGAAAGTCAGAGGAGATAAGAGCAGACTAAGAATCGCTACGCCTTAAAGCGGGTCCGACCACTCCCTCAAAAGTGGATTAAATTGAAGGAGGAAATAAAAAAATGAAATCGAAGTTGATTCTCGGAGGGTGTCGAATTCAGGTAAGACCTAAGCCTTATACACACGACAAGGAATGCCTCGTAGCTGAATCGAGCCTATCGCTGGCTCATACGGTGGGTCGCTACTGGTAAGCACATTTATATTAGACTCGCTCCAACCATAAAAGCTTTCCGTTTTTTCGGGGAACCACCATCCATAAGAGGCGACCACTACTCGTGGGTCAAGCTCGGCGGTTAGTAAAAGTTTTTGCTTTATTCTACCCTGTTTTGTTTCGATATAAATCCAATCGCCTTCTTCTAGTCCGATCTCATGGGCAGTCTGAGGATTTAACTCCGTTACCGGCTCAGTTCTTGTCCTTCGCAGGCTAGCAATGTTTCGATATGCGGAGTGAACGAAGGGCTGCTCCTTAGCGCTGGTCAGTAAGAGAGGGTGTTCTGTTGTTGGCTCATCGGAGCGGGACAACTCCTTATAAGATGGCATCGAGCTGAAACCCATATCCTCCAGTTGCTTTGAATGTATCTCTACCTTGCCAGAAGGGGTTTTAAAGCCATTCTTCTTATATTGCTGGTACTCTTTCTTTTCTTTCAGCAGCCTCTTCTGCTTAAATTCCTCAAAGGAGAGACCGCTGGGCTGGAGAATCACATCCAAAGCCTCTGTTTCATTATTCCAAAAATATTGCTCAAGTCCCAGCTTTTTAGCCAGTTCATTTATTATTTTCATATCTGACCAGCATTCCCCGGGTGGATTCACCAGTTTGGGGTAAGCTAGGGCTGCATAAGCGGCTGGGTACGGAGCCACCTCGTCATATTCACAGTTGGTCGCAGTAGGAAGAACTATATCAGCAATAGCTGCCGTGGGTGTCATAAAAAGGTCTGCTACCACCATAAAGTCAAGCTTCATAAAAGCTTGATAGGTTTCAGTGGCATTAGGATAGGAAAGAAGAGGGTTGGTGGCAAAGAATAGCCCTGCCTTTACAGGGTAAGGCTTTTCCTCCAGAATAGCTTTCACCAGCGATTGTCGGGGGATAAAAGCAGATCTTATTGCCAGTTTGAACTCGCCTCCGATTGTTTTTTCTCCCACTCTGGGGAGGTGGCGGAGCAGCATAAATTGACCTGGCCTGGTGACAGGCGGACGTGTGGTAAACGATTCTCCTCCCGGGATATCTAGATTCCCGGTGATAGCACGCAGGATACAAATTGCCCGAGAGGTCTGAAAACTATTTATGGTATGGTCCAGGGCATTCCCACACTGAATATTGGCGGGGGTGGTTTTGGCATATAGTCTAGCTGCTTCCTCAATTTGCTCCTGAGGCACCCATGTTACCTGTTCTACGTCACGGAGACTAAAGCTCTTAATGTGTTCCTCTAATTGCTCAAAACCGAGTACCCGGTGGGAGAGGAAATCCTCGTTGTAGAGTTTTTCCTCAATTATCACTTTTATTATCCCCATGGCCAGGGCTCCATCGCTTCCTGGTCGAGGCTTAATCCAGAGATCGGCTTTTGAGGCTAGCTCTGTTTTCCTCGGGTCGATTACTATTAGCTTGGCGCCGTTTTCCAAGACAGAATCAATTCTCCCCACATCCATTGCACTGCCACGAGTATCGGGAAGGTTGCAACCCCAAACTACTATCAAGCTCGGTAGGTATTCCTCATCGGCAATACAAGGTGAGCCAAAGGTAAAGGTACAAGCGAGTTCTCGAGGGATGTGACATAGATGTCCCGGCGTGGCAACATTAGGGGTTCCGAATGCACTGGCAAGTCTTTGGACAAAAGCAAGCTCCAGCCCCTTGGGGTCGCCTAACCCAAAAGCGACGGACTCAGAGCGAAAGTCATTCTTTATTTCTTGCAGCTTTTTGGCGATGGTATCCAGGGCTTCATCCCAGGAAATTTGCTGCCACATTCCCTCACCCTTTGCGCCTCTCCGTTTTTGGGGATACCTAAGTCTATCAGGATGGTTTAAAATCTCAGGAAGCGAGAGACCCTTGACACACGGGAGGCTTTTAAGTCCGCTCTCCTTATCTGCTGCTACTCGAACAAGCTTGTCATCTTCGACTGTTACCTTGAGGCTACAACGGTCAAAACATAAGCGGCAAAAAGTGTAAAACTCTTGAGACCTCATATTCTCCTCCTCGTATTCTTCCGATTCAACGTGTTAATTATTTCAATCTTGCCAATACAGCTTCATAATCATCTACCATGCGGCGGATCACCTCTCCGGCAGGGAGTATCTCGTCTATGAGCCCGGCAATAGCGCCGCAGGCTGCTGAGCCGTGGGTGATATTACCATCTATAAGAGCTGCCGGCACGCGGCGCCAGCCTCTTAAATCGTCACCCGAGCGTTCATACTCTCGTATCTCATCAAAAGTAGCGCCACTAGCTTCCATCTCCATGTGGCGAGCGGTATAGGCATTCTTGAGGCATCTTGATATACCAGTACGACGGCCAAATGCAACGGTGCTGGTATTGCTTGCCTCCAGCACAGCTTGTTTCATATTGGGGTGTGCGCTGCATTCCTGAGTAGCCAGGAAACGGGTTCCCAGATATACTCCTTCTGCGCCTAAGGCTAGAGCGGCAGCAAGGCCTCGGGTGTCTGCGATTCCTCCAGCAGCGATCACTGGTACTTTTACAGCATCCACAACTTGGGGAACCAAGATGAAGGTCGGTAGTTCATCGTTACCGATATGCCCACCTGCCTCATAGCCTATGCAAACGACTGCATCCACTCCAGCTTCCGCTGCTTTTTGGGCTTGTTCCACCGAGATTACAATATGGATAACTTTAATGCCGGCATCGTGTAACTTCTGAGTGAATGCTTCGGGCGAGCCCATAGAAACGATAGCTATCGGTATTCCCTCATTAATGGCAGCAGCAATTCGGCGCTCGTTAAATATCTTTTGTTTTCCCCAACCGATGGGAAAGTTGACGGCGAAAGGTTTGTCAGTAAGAGTTTTCACCTTGCGTATTTGTTCCCTCAATCGCGTTTCTACAGTATCCAGGTCATTAGCTTCCCCTTGAATTTTCTCTCCTGCCTCAGGGCCCAGTGTTCCTAACCCGCCGGCACTAGAAACTGCTGCTACTAGCTCAGCACAGGTAATCCAAGCCATCGGCGCCTGAACTATGGGATACTCAATATCCAGTAATTGACAAAGCTTTGTTTTCTTCATCTGTTATGCCTCCTTGTTCCCCTATTTCCGAACTCTCTTTCCTGGTAACTCAAGTATACACTCAGAGCATTAGCAGCACTGGTAAATGAGTAGTAAACAGGTAGTCCCAGGGAGACGAGCTTTTGTATAGCAATGAAGCTTTCCTTTGCTTCCTCTGGCAAAATACCGGGTTCTATCACGGTCGCTACTGGCTTTGAAGCTGTTTTGCTTACTTCAAACATTTTTTCTATCGTTTGTGCTCTTGTTGCTTTGGCACTCGGTGGAGCTTGGGTTAATCTGAGAAACTCTACCAAGATGTCAATCTCATCCCATTCAGAAATAATATCAATAAGTTTAACCATTTTATCGCTTTCCATGACCTGCGAGTAATCTATGGGATTTCGCAGGATGTTTCCTGCCAACGGGGTGAATTCCTCTATTTGGCTCCTCAATTCCTGAGGGAGTGGTGGAACTGCTAAGCCCCTTGTTTCAAACTCGTCAGTTATCAGAACACTAGCTCCACCACCGAAGCCGAGTAAGGCAACATTCCTTCCTCCTGGAGAACGTATGAACGAAAACGTGACCAATACATCAACCAATTCTTCCAAGGAGTGGACTCGGATTATTCCCAATTGGTTGCACAGGGCATTCCACGTAGCTTCGCTTCCAGCGAGGGCTCCGGTATGGCCGGCAACTGCTCTTGTACCCGCTTTGGTGACTCCTCCCTTAAGTAATACTACGGGTTTCGCCTTGGTTGCCTCACGTAACGCTTGGCGAAATCGTTCGCCATCCTTAACCCCCTCGATGTATAGAGCTATAATCCTGGTATCGGGATCATAGGTAAGGTACTCGAGAAAATCACTTTCGTTGAGATCACAGGCATTGCCATAGCTTATGGCTTTGCTAAATCGAACGCCGCGCCACATCGCCTGCCTGATCACTTGCGTGGTGTTTCCACCGCTTTGGCTAATATATCCCACAGATCCGCTTTCCCTAGGGAAATCCTCGTTGAAAGAAAGGCGCGCTTTGGGACAGTAAATGCCCATGCAGTTAGGACCTATAATTCTGATCCCAGTTTGTGTAGCAAGCTGAGCCAATTCGGCTTCCAACTTCACACTTTCTTTCTCGCCGGTTTCACTGAAGCCAGCAGTGCAAAAGTGTATCGATTTCACCCCTTTGTGGGCGCATTCCTCGACCAATTTAGGAGCAGCTCTAGCGGGGACTGTGCTGATTGCATAATCTATAGTGCCGGAAATATCCTCTAAGCTACGAAAGACTTTAAGCCCCTGGATTTCGCCTCCTTTGGGGTTTATTGGATAAATTGAACCTTCAAACTGAATCTCCAAAAGAGAGTTGAGAAAAGTCCTGGTCCAGTGATCAGGATTGGAGATGGTAATTCCAGGGAGGGCTATTGAGCGGGGATGAAAAAGGAACTCTAAACTATCACTCATCTATCTCTACCTAAGCAGTGCCACACCTTTCAAACTCCTCCGTATTTTTCCTTGATATTATTGTGAAACTATCACATTAGAGCGCATGCTTTAATACTATCACCTCAGCAAGAGGTGGGATAGTGTCTCTTTCATAGTCTATCTCTACACTGTCAACCCGCTTTACATTAGGCTTGTCTGCCAGAAAAGAATCAATCTTAGCCAGGGGAAGCAAACATTTACCTGTCCGGAAATGCATAGGAATTACGATAATAGGTTTCAGGCTCTCTATGACTTTGTCTGCTCCCTCGGGACCAATAGTAAACCGTCCCCCAACGGGAACCATCACGATGTCCGGTTCTCCAATCCGAGAAATCTGTTCTTGAGAAAGCTCGTGTCCCAGATCTCCCAGGTGACAGAGTCTGATTCCATCCACGGTGAAGCAAAAAATAATGTTTTGTCCCCTCTTTGTTCCTCCATGGTCGTCGTGGAAGGATGATATCCCTTCAATCTCTATCCCTTTAACCTCAAATTCCCCTGACTTATCCAAGACCTCAGGGTTACCCTTGATTATGGCGCTATTGTTATGGTCATAGTGCTGGTGGCTTACCGTGATGATGTCGGCAGATTCATCGATTCTTCGATAGCTAAGTCCTCTAAAGAGCCCAGCCTTGTAAGGATCGGTGATGATTTTCACCCCTTTCTTAGAGGTAATGAGAAAACAAGAATGACCAAGCCATTTAATCCTCATAAAAACCTCCTGATCAATTACTATAGCTTTGCTTGCCGTTATAGCACTGGCCTTAATAGTAGCATCCGGGATTAGCTCATAAGCTACCACCTTTCCCAATGGCTGTCAAGTTGTCTTTGACAAACAGCCACTTGCCAAGATATTATGTAGCAAATAAACTATTGGAACATAAAACTATATACTTTAAGAGTTATACTGGAGACTGTGGGTCTAAGCAAAAGGTAAGTTTGGAAGAAAAACTCAATCTGGATAAAATTAAAAAGAGGGAATAAATGACAGATTGGCGAGAGGATTACCAAAAAAAACTGGTCTCTGCAGAAGAAGCAGCTAAATTAGTTAAATCTGGAGACTACATCGTTTTTACCATGGGCAGGGAAGCCTTCGCCGTAGGATTAGCCATCGCGGCAAGAAAAGAAGAGCTTCAAGATGTTAACCTTCATTGCGTAGCGCCGGGCTACGACTTTGGTTGGTATGATGAGGGATGGCAGGATTCTTTTAAAGTCACCATAGCTATGATTACAGCAACTTCTCAGGAAGCAGTTGATGCTAAAAGAGTTGATCTCAACCCAGGGGTATTGCTCGGTACTCCTCGTGGATTTATGGGTGTGGGGACAGCATTAGAAAGGCAGCCGGATGTAGTGCTTACTGAAGTATCGCCGCCTGATAAAAAGGGATTTTGCAGTTTTGGTCAGTCCGTGTGGGATAAAAAGAAAACAATTAACCAAGGCAAGCTAGCAATAGCTGAAGTAAATAAAAATTTAATAAGAACTTACGGTGATAATTATATCCACGTTTCTGAGATAGATTACTTCGTAGAGCATATATCTATCGGAGGTGTCCCTGGCACGGGGTCTTTGGCAGGCAGAGTAAAGAAGGAACCGGAGCCTTTTATCATAAATATTGCTAGATACGTGAATAAGCTAATTAAAGATGGAGCAACTATTCAAATAGGAGTGGGCAGGACAACGGAGCCGTTAGTTCGCCTCGGCATGTTAGAAGGGAAGAATGATATTGGTTATCATTCCGAAGCTACCCCATCAGGTATAATAACTTTAGTAAAAGAGGGTGTAATCACAGGAAAGCGTAAGAATATAAATCAGGGGAAGGCAGTGGTGACCTCTTTAGGAGGAGGTACTCGAGAGGAGATGGAATGGGCAAGTGAAAACCCTCTTTTCTGGCTGGTTGACGTGGATTACCTGGAAGATATTAGAGTCATCTCCACTCATGATAACTATGCTGCTATTAATAATGCCTTGGCTATTGACCTTACGGGGCAAATTGATGCTGAGACTATCGGTATTCGACCAATGGCTGGTGCGGGTGGACAACCCTCCTTTGTTATTGGTGCTTTATTATCTAAGGGAGGGTGCAGTATAACCACGCTACCCTCTACTGCTGTTGGTGGCAAGGTTTCTCGGATCACGCCTCTGTTACCGGAAGGCTCATCAGTGACCATTCCGCGCCAATTTGCTGACTATGTAATTACTGAGTATGGAGCGGTTAGGTTATGGGGGAAAAGTCTAAGACAGAGAGCTCAATCGCTCATCAGTATTGCTCATCCTGATTTTCGTGATGAATTAACAGAGGAAGCAAAAAAGATGTTTGGATGAGTAAATTTAGGAAAATAACCCAAAAGCTTTTGTAAAAATAGTTAATATTAGGAGGGATTTAAAAGTGGCGAATAGAATGAGTCAAGGCGAACACGCACGATTAATATCGACAACCGAGAAGGGGCTGCCGAAGCATGAGGAATTCACTCCAGAGCTACAGGAGAGAAGAAGATTTAGAGCAGATAAGCCATTCTACCCTCGTTCTATATTTTTTAATAGACAGGCGTCGAAGGATGGGATCAGGCACTTCGCGGATGGTATGGGTGATACAAATCCCT
>JAXHSX010000128.1:0-3975 GCA_034190625.1 Chloroflexota bacterium | reverse complement strand
CCAGACTCAAGGAATGTCCTATGGTTCCTGAAGAGGTGCATATCCCAAGGGGGGTGGCTCCGGGGTTAATTTCTAAAGCAATTTTTCCTGAGAGAGGAGAGCGTCCGGCGTAAATGCCCATAACCCTTTTCTTGGTTACTTTTAGGAAAATGTCTCCGCCATTTTCCACGATTATCTCTGGCGTGTAAGAAAGCAAATCTTTGCCTACAGCTTCGGCAATGGCACCAGCTACTGCTGACATAGGACCAACCCCCGCGATTTGGGATGCCTGTGACATCTCTTTGACTATGATCGGGGTATCCGCTTCAGCTTGGTAAGGTTCCAATGTAGTTAGAAAAAGTGGATGATGCTCAATATATTTTTCCAAAGAGGTGCGATATTTTTGCAGCGATTTAAGAGCTTTGTCCTTAAGATTATAGTGAGCTCCAATACAAAGGTCAGACTGCTTTACTACTAAATCAAAGTAGGTTAAATCACTATATTTAATCCAGTGGCGATAAAACCGGGATGATAAAGAGGAACATTTCGTCACTTCAGAAATATAACCTCATGGCACGAGGAGGACAAGCTTTTACACAGAGTCCGCAAACAACACATTTGCTATGGTCAAAAAGTACTTCCCTCGTCCTCGGTTCTAAAGAAAAAGCACCCGTAGGGCAAATAGTAATGCAAGCTCCACAATGAGTACACCTTATTTCATCGCGAACTACGTCTTGGCTCAGGGACTGGATTCTAACTCCTGTTTCAGCAAGGTACTGCATACCCTTAGCGTAATTTTCCTCGTTGCCACTTAGCTCCATAACTAGCAATCCTTCTTCCCCTGGCGATACTGCGGCTTTGATTATATTAAACATGAGGTCGAAATCCTTAGCGAGGCGATAAACAACCGCCTGCCCCGTTATAGTGGGAGGAAAATGAAGCACTATTCTTCTGGAGATATACATTTTGTCACTCCACTATCGGCCTTTCTTTAAGTGCCTTGAAGGTTATACCCGATTCTACTCCAGGCAAAGGAGCCACCGGATCAGTAAGCAAAAACTCACCCTTGCCTATCCATTCTTTCAAGATATTAGCAATCTTTACTGCCTTGGGATAGCTAGATAAGGAAGCGGTAGGAACATCTTTTCCTTGGATCTTCGTGTGACCGCTTTTGAGTTCAGCGTAGCTAATCTCTCCCAAGATATCTGGCTTCATCTGGGGATAAGCTTCAGAATAATCCACAATAGGAGCAAATATCTCGGCATCGCTTACCATTGTATAACGTAGAATTTCCTCGGAGAGTATAGGTATCGGGATGCCTATGCCAATAGTTAGCGTGCAACCATAGCCAAGCATGCTTGTTCCTACCAGCCATTCCGACTTCATCTGCTTCAAGTCTCCAACTACAGCCAGCGTCCCTGCCCCCCGCCGCGGCACACCATTGTCCCCCCTGAGAGCATTGGGGTTGTGCTGGGTACCATGCCATGCCACATAACCTGTTCCACCACCCAAGAGAATCTTAGTTCCTATACCTATGGTTTTGTAATAAGGGTCATTGAAGAGCGGCGAGAGTTGCCCCGCAGTAGAATAATTGGCATTTCCTAAATTCGACTTGAGCACCCCCATATAGGTATAAATCGTTTTATCAGAGAGGTTCACCGCCACATTGTAGTTCTGGTAGGCGTTTCTTACATTAAACAGCACCGCCTCATTGATATCCCTTATGTTGATCAAAGTCTCCAGTTTCTTCCTGGGATAGCAATCTGTCCCATAAGTAATAGCTATAAGTTTTATATCCTTCCCTGCTGCCAATTCCTCGATTACATGTCCACCACCATAGTTGAAGTCCCCTGGATAGAACTTATTCTTGGGGTCATCTTCAGGAAGGGCAGTTGCCCCTAAGAAAACATCTACAGCAGCTATCCCTGTATATACTGGAACATCATTGAGATAAACCTTGCCACCGCCAAGTTTTATCCTAGGTCTGGAGTGTCCAAAATTGAGGAAAGCACCAGAGGAACACATCGGGCCAAAGGTGCCGGTAGTAACTACGTCGATTTCTTGTGCTGTCTTGCTTATGCCCTTCTTCTTGGCAAAGTCAATCACCTCTTCGGCAGTTACCACTACTACCTTACCCTTTTTGATTTTCTCGTTGATTTCAGCGATTGTTTTCGACATAGCAAATCTAACCTTGTTTCAGTAATTCCGTAGCTATTTGAGCAGCCTTTTTACCAGATAATAGCATGCCCCCGAATATTGGCCCCATTCTTGGAGAACCAAACACAGCGGCTGCTGCCATCCCGGCAGCTATCAATCCAGGATAAACCTCCTTAGTATTCTCAAGAACTCCCTTCTCACCCATCTCAGCCCACATCGATCCTTCGCCGATTATCTTCCCCGTCGCTGTCCTTAGCCTTCCTCCAATTTTCTCAGTAACCAAGTGGCAAACCTCACAATCATGCCCCGTAGCATCTATCACTAGTTTTGACCTCATGGCCAGAGGATCGATATGCAAATTCGCCAGGGAAACGGGACTCCAGTTCAACACCAAACCGCTGACTCTATCAGCTTCCCTAATAACCACGTCTTCAACGCTGAGCAAGTTAAATATCTTGGCTCCTGCTTTTACAGCTAGAGAGCAAAGAGTCGAAGCTACCTCCACAGCATTGGCGACATAGTAGCCATCCTGATATTGAGAAGTAGTAATACCAAACTCATCCAAGATTTCCTTGCCATCCGCCTGAACTACAATTTTATTGAACATCATGCCACCTCCCCATATTCCTCCCCCAATGCTTAGTTTTTTCTCGAAGATAGCTGTTTTCACCCCCTCTTTCGCAAGGTAATAAGCGGCGGTTATTCCTGCCGGCCCAGCACCCACTACAGCTACATCAAGTTCTATTGCTTCAAGCAGATCTTTTATGTAAGTCTCGGTTATGGCTCGGGAAATAGTTACTTCGTCCATTATTTATTATCTATTCCATTTAGGGATTTTCAAGTCCATCAATAAATACACTTTACGGATGTTCTTATAGTATACTCTCTCTACAGGGTAAATTTCCAGCCATGAATAGCATATTTGTTTCTTGATCACGACAGTTTTATTGCTCTACAGTACTATTCAGCCATTTAAGGTAATCTTCGTTGCTGCTGATAATCGGCAGGGCGATTATCTCAGGAACTTCGTAACTATGAACCCCTTTGACTAGAGTGATAATCTGGGGAAACAGCGATGCTCTAGTTTTGACAATCAAGAGACTCTCACGGCCTTCATCGAGCTTGCCTTCCCCCCAGAAAAGCGAATCGACCTCAGGTACAATATTTACACAGGCAGCCTTTCTTTTATTAAGTAGCAGCTCGGCTATCTTGTGCGCTTCTTCCTTGCCGCTGGTAGTAATAAGAACGACTATCTCGCCTACTTCTTTAGTCATCTCTCGCCTATCTCGAGCATCTTATCCACCGCAGCCTTTGCTCTGAGACGAATTTCATTGGGGACTTTCACTTCAGGCGTCATCTCCTCCAGTGACCATAGAACCTTTTCTAGAGTGATTAACTTCATATCGGGGCAGATTGCCTGTTCGGAAATAGAGATAAACCTCTTGCCGGGATTCTCTTTTCTAAGTCGGTGTATTATCCCCATTTCTGTTCCCACAATAATCTCCCTGACCTCACTTCTACTGGCGTATCGGCATATCCCGCTTGTGCTGAGGACTTCATCAGCAAGAACAATAACTTCAGGTCGGCACTCGGGGTGCACTACTACCCTAGCCTGGGGGTACTCCTCTCTGAGCCGTATGATGTACTCTGGCTTTATCCTCACGTGAGTAGGGCAAAAACCGGGCCATAGGATTATCTCCTTATTAGTCTTGGTAGAGACATAATGCCCCAGATATTGGTCGGGGACAAATAGTATCTGCTGTGCATCCAGGCTTTCTACAACCTCGACTGCATTAGCAGAAGTACAGCAGACATCTGATTCTGCCTTTACTTCCGCTG
>JAXHSX010000127.1:0-5709 GCA_034190625.1 Chloroflexota bacterium | reverse complement strand
GAGAGGGATGAGCAAATAATTCTATTCCTTAATCGTCGTGGCTCAGCTACTTTTGTTCAATGTCGCCACTGTCGCTTTGTTTTGCGGTGTCCCCGTTGTTCTGTAGCTTTTACCTATCACACCGCAGAAAGAAAGTTGATATGCCATCGTTGCAGCTATTCTGTTTCGGTACCTCGAGCTTGCCCTCAGTGTTTCAGTCCCAGTCTCAGGTTTTTCGGCGTGGGCACGCAAAGGGTAGAGGAAGAGGCAAAATATCTTTTCCCGAGTGCGAAAATACTTCGCTGGGATAAAGATGTTATTACCAGAAGATATGCACATGAAGAATTGCTGCGAGATTTTCGTGAACATAAGGCTGACATACTTATCGGCACCCAGATGATAGCCAAAGGGTTGGATATACCTCAGGTAACTTTGGCTGGTATAATCAATGCTGATACCGGACTCAATTTTCCTGATTTCCGTACTGGCGAGCGTACTTTTCAACTCTTGTGTCAAGTAGCTGGTAGGGCTGGGCGTGGGGTTAAAGCAGGAAAAGTCATTATTCAAACATACTCCCCGGAAAACTATGCTATCCAGGCTGCAGCTAGACATGATTATGTAGGTTTCTATCATCAGGAGATAAAATATCGGCAGGAGTATAATTATCCGCCATTTAGCAGGCTTGTTCGTCTGGTATATGCTCATGCCAATAATGACCGATGTCACGCAGCGGCAGAACAAATTAGCCATCTCGTCCTAAAAGAGAAGGAAAGTAAAGGCATGAATGATTTGAATCTGATTGGTCCACTACCTGCGTTTTCTGCCAGAGTCAGGGGAAGATATCGCTGGCAGCTGATACTTCGTGGTTCTGATCCAGCTCAAGTGTTGTCAGAGCTAACTTTACCACAAGGCTGGATTATAGATGTTGACCCCGTAGGGTTATCCTAGCTTCATAACAACCTCTAGGTAAAATTTGCCCGCATAGCCATAAAAGTTTTATACTTAGGAGTTATGGCAGTGAAGCGAGATTATTACGAAATATTGGGACTGTCTCATGATGCTAGTGAGGATGAAATTAGGAGTGCCTTTCGCAAGCTGGCCTTCCAGCATCATCCTGACCGCAGTAAGGCACCAGGGGCCGAGGAAAAGTTTAAGGAAGCGAACGAAGCTTACCAAGTTCTTTCTGATCCCAAGAAGAGAAGAAGCTATGATCGCTATGGTCGGGTAGTTACTGAACAAGAACTTCCTGGCTTTGGTGGTTTGGGAGATATTTTTGAGTCATTCTTCGGTGGTTTCGGGGAGACCTTATTTAACAAAAGCGCTCGGAATATTCCTCGAAAAGGGAGCGATGTGCATAGCAACCTTACTCTTTCCTTTGAGGAGGCAGTTTTTGGCTGTGAGAAGGAAGTGAAGATTAAGCGTGTTGAAGTTTGTCCTTCTTGCCGCGGAATTGGTAGCCAATCGGGCACAAAACCTCAGACTTGCCCTGAGTGCGGTGGCAATGGACAGGTTAAGAAAATACAGCAGAGTATTTTTGGCCGCTTCAGTCACGTCACCACTTGCTCACGCTGTCAAGGCAGTGGCACCATAATTACCAATCCTTGTTCTGAGTGCCGTGGCAGTGGGAGGATAAAAGTGGAACGTAGATCGATGATAAGTGTCCCTGCTGGTGTGGATGATGGTTATCGTATGCTTATTGAAGGCGGAGGTGATATCGGCTTATATGGAGGAGCATCCGGTGACTTTTACCTCACACTTTCGGTTAAGCCACACAAGCTATTCCGCAGGGAAGGGAACGACATTTTATACGAAGTTCCTATTAACTTTGCTCAGGCCACTTTGGGTGCCGAGATAGCAGTTCCATCTTTGAATGGCAGTATAAGCTTGAAAATACCATCGGGCACTCAGAGTGGGAAGGTTTTTTATATCAAAGGCAAAGGAGTACCCAACGTTAATGGCAGAGGAAATGGGGATCTCCTTATCGAAGTTCGGCTAGTTACTCCACAAAAATTGGACGGAAAGCAACGCCGTCTTTTTGAAGAATTGGCCAAAGTATTGCCCGAGTCTGAGCTATCTTAAGGCAAAATTATGCCGCGCTAAACAACAGTAAACCATGGAAACGAAGATCGACCTGGAGTGGGATGATGTACATGTATTGCCCTCAAAGATTTATCCCGATGTAGCATTTCTATTCCAAAGGATAAATGATGTTGTTACAAAGAGAGTGGAGTTGGACGGTGAAGATGTGATGTTAGATATCGGGTGTGGTAGAGCTGTTGATGCTATCCAGCTAGCCAAAAGAGGAGGAAATTGCGTGGGACTTGATCCTTCAAGGAAGATGGTAAATTATGCTAAAGAGTGTATTACTGATAGTGGCGTGGCAGTGAGCCTGATTCAAGGGATAGGTGAGTCCCTGCCCCTTAAGACTGGCTCTTTAGACGAAGTTATATGTAAAGGGGCTTTAGATCACTTTCCTCATCCTGCTAAAGCTATAGAGGAGATAGCCAGAGTACTTAAACCTCAAGGAGAGGCAATAATTGTTATTGCCAACTTCGAGAGTCTTGGCTTTAGATTAGGAAGATGGTTCTTCACCATAGAGAAGGTTCTTCTTAGGGGTAGGACGAAGCGTAGGGATGTTTGGCAGATACCTGCTGACCATACTTACAAATTTGATTACACAACTTTAAAACGCTTGGTGAAGCCCTATCTCAAAGCGAAACAGTGTACCGGAATTTCATTACTGTTCGGACTTCCTGGTTGGAGTTCGCTACTTGATAAGCTGCCCCAAAGTGTTTCGCTGACAATCTTAAGAGCCTTAGATAAATTGGCTTACCATCTTCCTTCACTTAGTGATGCCATTTTATTGGAATGCACATATAATAATGGCTTGAGGATTGACTCTGACACAGGGAAAAGTTCTACTTCTTGATTAACAAGATAGACGAAATACCGTATTTTCCTGCTATTTCATGCATTTTGCTTATTTCGTTTTTATGCTCATCTATTAACTCGTCAACAGCCGGAGTGACTTCTGGCCAATCATCAAATCTATAGTCGTGGAAACCGATAGCACCTCCGGAGACAAGATGAGGCCAGATAATATGGAAGTCATTCTTTACATACGCTAGTTGGTGACAGCCATCGACAAACCCAAAGACAAATTTTTGTTCTTCGGGAAATTTGACTTTCATTGAGTCCTCTATAAGAGTTACAATATTGTCAAAACCTTGGATTGTTTCCTGGTAAACTTCTAACATTGAACGACCTTTGAGAAATGCCTGGTAAACTTCACAGGCCTCGACTCCGCTTTTACTTCTAGTTTTGTCAAGGGTGGGATCAAAAATATCAATTACATAGACTTTCTTATGGAACTTTTTGGCAAATTTTGCCAATTCGATAGTACCACCACCCATAAATGCGCCGATTTCAATGATGTCTCCCTCAAGTTTTTGCAACCCTCGCTTTTTGATAAAGCATATTAATGCTTCATAACCTACAAAATCATTATCGGCGGCTCTTGGTGCCAGGAATTTGCTAAAGGCTTTTCTGAAACTAATCATTGAACCACATGGTAAATTTATAGCTGTTTGAATCATTGGCGGGAAGGGATTCCCGCCAACCTCAATAATACTTAAGTTGGGCTGCTGCAGCCATTATTACGGCCGCAGATGCCCAAGTAGGCTTCTCCTCAGGCCAAATTTGCTCTTCTGGTAACTTTATTCCCGTCCAAAAGCCACCATCACAATCTCGCAATTTAAATATCCAGTCTAATAGTAGCTTTGCTCTATTGTGTTCACCTATACGTATTAGAGCTAGGCTTAATTCGCAGGTCTCAGCCACTGTCACCCACCACGGTGATTCAACAACACATTTGCATCCCCAATTATCAATAACAAAATCCGACCATCGGCTAAAGATACGTTTCTTTGCTTCCTTGCGTTTGCTTACACCGGTAAGGACAGGATAATACCAGTCCATAGCATAATCGTATTCGTCCCTTCTAGTGTTGCCGAAAAGCTCAGGGTGTTCGTTGATTGCGCTGGCTAGCTTTATGCTAGCTATATCCCAATCAGGCCTATCACGCCCCAGTATTTTCGCAATCTCTACGCCGCACTTTATACTCTGCCAAGTACAGCTTGATGCGGTAATTAGGGCACCTTGCCAGGCTATGCCATTAGCATTGCAAGCCCAGTAGATCTCACCGGTTGGTTGTTGTAGATGTAAAACGAAATCCAGGCATCTCTCGAGGGTAGGCCACATTTGACTAAGGAAATCCATGTCCCCGGTAGCTAAATAGTGATGCCACAGCCCGGCTGCCAGGTAGGAACTGTGGTTAGTATCTTTTGTTAAATCTTGTGGTTGGCCATCCAAATAACTGAACCACCAACTGCCGTCAGGGTTCTGAATATTGCGCAGCCACATATAAGCCCTGGCTGCTTCGTTAAGTCTGTAAGATATATCTAAGGCTATGGCGCATTCTACATGCTCCCAAGGGGTTACGATGCCATTTCGAAACCAGGGAATAGCTCCTGAAGGAAGTTGCTGCTCAGCAATAAAGTTGGCTTGCTGTCGAATTAACTCAGGAATGTCTTGTAGCATTTCCTTCAGCCTAAGCCTCTTTGCTCTTCTGATAGTTTTTTGAGGCATAAAATACTACGCTTTTAGGGAAAAAGTAGTTGAGTAGACTCTCGAGCAGACGAATTGGTTTGCTCTTAGTTTTTATATCCCATACTAGGAATTTGTGATAGACAAACGGGATTAAAGATTTTTCGTTCTTAATACCGAAAAGGCAACGAGATATCCAGTAGAAAGTATGTAGGGCATGTTTGCGGCGGGTGTGGCGAATGTTTAGATTACTCTGTCGTAACTTAGAAATAAGTTCATTAGTTTTATATATCCTGACATGACCTCCTGGGGTGTTATGATAATCCTCAGATAGTTTCCAACAGATGGTTTCAGGGAGATAGGCGGGCACACTAATAGCAATTACGCCGTCATTTTTTAATACCCTCACTATCTCTGTTATGCTTTGTCTATCGTCAGTAACATGTTCCAATACCTCTGAGCAGATTATTTTATCAAAGGAAACATCCTTGAAAGGGAGAGTCATCGCGTCTCCTCTAATCAAGTTCCATGTCCCATTGGATTCTTCTTTCTCATCTATGAGCTCGAAGATAGATTTTGCTTTTTTGAGATTTCCTTCCTCGATATCTAAGGCATAAACGGCACAAGCACTTCGTTTGCAAGCTTCCCAGCTATGTCTACCTTCCCCACAACCAATGTCCAGTACTCGGTCACCGTCTTTAATACCTAGCAAGCCATAGTCGATAGTTAGCATTCACAACAGCTCTTCGTATACCTTCAATACCTTTTTAGCAGCTTGCTCCCAAGTGAAGTTTTGCTCTATTCTTTTTCTTCCTGCCTCACCCATCTTTTGCCGCAGAGGCTCATCAGAGAGTAAGCGCTTGATTGCTGCCGCTAAATCGCCAGGGTTACCCGGTGGCACCAGAATTCCTGCATCACCGTCTTGCCCTACTACTTCAGGGAGTGCTCCTCCTCTTGTGGCAACAACAGGTAGCTTGCAGGACATTGCCTCAGCGGCGGGAAAGCCAAAACCTTCGTACAGAGAGGGAACAACCGCTATCTCCGAGGTAGAATAACATTTAACGAGTTCTTCCATAGTTACCTGTCCTGTAAAGGTAACCATATCTTCAAGTCCGTACTCCTTTA
>JAXHSX010000126.1:0-18150 GCA_034190625.1 Chloroflexota bacterium | reverse complement strand
TGCAGGACATAATTGATGGCATAGAAGATAAGCTTGTGATCATCGATAGAGAATGCCATGTCAAGTTTTCTAACTTGGCTATGAAGCAGAAATTGTCAGAAAGCAGACCTTCTATCGGCGATCACTGCTATGAAGTCTTTGAAGACAGGGATAATCCGTGTTCCCCTCCCTTATGGAAATGCCCCCTCACCAAGGTACTTCAGCACAATAGCCCGGCGATGATTACTTATATCGACCGTACCCTCAATGCAGACATGGTATCCAATAGGTATATTAAAATCACCCTTTATCCACTCAGAGACAGCCAAGGCAACATCAATGCAATCGTCGAACTGAGAAGGGATGTTACCGCAGAAAGGGAGCTTGAGAATCAGATTCTGAGGCGTCATCACCATCTCCTTGCCTTGAGCCGTATTTCGAGCGCCACCAGTGGATTGTGGGACTTAGATGCTATCATGAACATAGCTCTTGACACCGTGCTGGACATAATCAACGCTACAACAGGGGGAATACTGCTTCTTCAGGAGCAAACTCAGAGGCTAAGCTACCGAGTGCACCGTGGTCTGTCCGCCAAATATGTTGAGCAGATGCAGATGAGCCTAGGCGAAGGGGTAGCAGGAAGAATAGCTCAAACCGGAGAACCCGTTGTACTAGAAGATATTTCCAAGGACCCACGGGCTGCCTACCCGGATCTGGTGAACACAGAAGGCCTTAGAGGTTTCATCAGCGTTCCCTTAAAAGCAAAAGACAGGGTCGTAGGCGTGCTGAATATCGCCAGCCAGATGCCAAGCCGATTTTCTGCAGATGATATGTACCTCTTAAATTCAATCGGTTGCCAACTTGGCACCGCAATTGAGCAAGCAAGGCTGTACGAAAGACTAGAGCGAGGAAGAGAAAGATATCAAACCCTTCTTCAACACGCCCTGACTGCCCAAGAGCAAGAACGAAAAAGGATCGCCCGAGAGTTGCATGATGAAACCAGCCAAGCTCTTACCAGCTTAACCTTAAACCTTCAAGCTGCTACAGCGACAGCAGAAGCAAAAGGTATTATAGATGCCGATTTTATGGGTAAGCTTCAAAAGATACAATCTATCGCAATTCATACTAGTAACGAGATAGCAAAGCTAATGAAGGAACTACGCCCTACTTTGTTGGATGAACTTGGACTGCCTGCTGCAATCAATCGATACGCTAAGGATAGTCTTGAATCTCTAGGGATTAATGTATCTACAGAATCAAGAGGTGCGGAAGAGCGACTGCCTCCAGAAATTGAAGTAACGCTTTTCCGTATCGCTCAAGGTGCGATAGGCAATATCCTGGAACATTCGGAGGCAAAGAATGTCTCTGTTAATCTGGAATGCAGCGATGGAGAGTGTATACTGGACATTAAGGATGATGGCAAAGGCTTCACCCCAAGTAAGCTCACAAAGGTGGACAAGAGTGGTCGAGGCGCTGGTTTATTTACCATAAAGGAAAGGGCACGCATGGTGGGCGGCACTTGTAGCGTTGAGTCTCAGCCGAGGAAAGGGACTAGAGTTATTGTGAAAGTTCCGCTGAGGGAGTCTATGGCAGATGCAGAAGATAAAGGTGCTAATAGTTGATGACCACACCCTTGTTCGAGATGGAATTCGTGCTCTGCTAGCGCTTGCAACAGACATAGAAGTAGTCGGCGAAGCAGCAAATGGAAAGGAAGCTATGGAGAAAGTAAAAAGATTTGCACCGAATGTGGTGCTCATGGACTTGGCAATGCCTGTTGTAAGTGGACTAGAAGCAACGCGGAGAATACGGAAGAGATTCCCGGAAACAAAAATACTGGCACTCACCCAGTATGATGATAGAGAATACGTTGTCCCGGTTATCGAGGCAGGAGCCCGCGGCTTCATTAGTAAGAGTGCGGCATTTTCTGAGCTTGCTTCAGCTATTCAGGCTGTATATCAGGGGGATTCCTTTCTATCTCCCACGGCAGCAGCGGCTGTCGTTGAGGAATGTCAGCAGAAAGCCGACTTGGAAGGAGAAATGGATCCTTACCAACGTCTGACGGATAGAGAAAAGGAAATGCTTGAGCTGGTTGCCAAGGGATATACTGCTAAGGAGATAGCTGATATGTTAGTGATCAGCCTTAGAACGGTGGAGTCACACAAAACCAGCCTGATGAAAAAGCTCGATATCCACAATAGAACCGACCTTATTAAGTTTGCCATACGCAAGGGCATCATCACCTTGTGATGGTACAGGCAAAACCTGTCTATTCACCCCCTAAAATCCGATTCTGATCTGCGAGTTTTTCACATCCCAAAATAGGGGTTAATTCGGCAACAATTCCCGAATAAAATTCATCGCTATCATCGGATTCACCTCTTTCACTCCCTTTAAAGTCAAGTTATCATGTAGATAGAACCAAGTTTTAGGGTAGGACAATGTATTCAACGAGGGATAATAATATCAAAGCTTATCAAGCCAGCCAAGTGAAGGAGGCTTTTTATGGACACACCTTTACTCCACCTTGCCAGGCTGCCTGCCCATTACATATGAATATCAGCGAATATGTTGATTTAGTTGCTCAAGGAAAGGTGATGGAGGCACTGCAGATCATAAGAGATGGCAATCCATTCCCTTCTATCTGTGCCTATGTATGCACTCATCCCTGCGAGGATGCTTGCCGTCGCGGTCAGGTAGAAAAACCTATTGCTATCCGGGCATTAAAGAGGTTTGCTGTGGAATTTGGTGGTGATAGGATGATCCAGACTGAAGCTGAGGCTACGCAGATTGAAAAGGTTGCCATAGTCGGCTCCGGTCCAGCAGGACTAGCTTGCGCTTACTATCTGAGGAAGCTCGGCTACTCGGTAACCATCTTCGAGGCTTATTCAGAACTGGGAGGTATGCTCCGAGTAGGTATCCCCCAATACCGTCTTCCCCGCGAAGTACTGGACACTGAAGTTCAAAGGCTAACTCAGATGGGAGTTGAAATCAGAACGAATACGCGAGTGGTGTCTCTGGATCTGGTTTTAGACATGGGTTACAAGGCAATCTTCATAACCATTGGTGCCCATCAGAGCCTTAGAATGGGAATAGAAGGAGAAGAGAGTCTCGGGGTGATAGATGGGGCAACTTTTCTCCGCGAAGTGAACCTTGGGCTCAAGCCGCCTCTAGAGGAAAGAGTTGCTGTAGTAGGAGGAGGAAATGTAGCGATTGATGCCGCGCGCACTGCCCTTCGGTTGGGTGCGCACAAAGTGAACATCCTCTATCGCCGCAGTCAGGCAGAAATGCCAGCAGATCCCGCAGAAGTAGAGCAAGCCCTTGAAGAAGGGGTAGAGATTCTGTTTCTGGTAGCACCGACTAGAATAAAAAGGGGAAATGGTCGGTTAAGCGTAACCTGCATAAGGATGGAACTTGGCGAACCCGATGCCAGCGGCAGGCGCCAGTCCGTACCGATTAAGGACAGCGCATTCACCAAGCAAATTGACATCCTAATTACTGCTATTGGACAAGCACCTCAGTCACCTGGCGATTTTCACCTACGGATAGGCAGAGGCAGCACTATTCAGGTTGACCCGGTCACGCTCACCACTAATCGGAACGGTGTTTTCGCAGGAGGAGACGCAGTCACCGGACCAGCCACTGTAACCCAAGCACTAGCAAGTGGAAGGCAAGCAGCTTTTCGTATTGACGATTACCTCCAGCACAGATATCCATTAGTTTTAAAGGAAGCAAGAGAAACCCTGGCAGGTGATCTTCTCCCGAAGACGATAGAGATGATAAGGAAAGTCGAGCGGCTTGAGCCGCCGCTTCTTCCTCCTGAAGCAAGAGCGAAGGAGTTTAGGCCAGTGGAGCTCATTTACAACTGGGAGGCTGCCATCAATGAAGCTAGGCGATGTCTCCGCTGTGGCATGGGTGTGGAGATACTGTTTCAAGACAGGTGTGCTACTTGTCTTACCTGTCTGCGAGTCTGTCCCTACCATGTGCCTTACCTGGATGATAGAGGCACGATTCAGATACCCGCTGATCAGTGTCAAGCTTGTGGTATATGCGTTGCTGAGTGTCCAGCTAAGGCAATAGTCTTGCGTAAACCTTATGAACGGCAACAGGTCACTGCAGAGCTAGACCACGCCCTTAAATCTGCGGCAGAATCAAAGTTCAAACCTCTCATTATCGGCTTCTGCTGCCAATATGGGCTCTTCGGCACTGGCACTCTGGCAAACATGTGGAGGAAAGCTGAAGCCGGCATCTGGATAGTACCTGTCCTCTGCATAGCCAAGGTAGAAGACAGCCACATATTGCGCGCTTTTGAAATGGGTGCAGAGGGAGTTTTTATTGCTGGGTGCGGGGAACAATGTGCCAGAGAAGATACTACTTTTTGGATTCGCCAGCGTGTTGAAAAGGTTAGAAAGACGCTAACGCAGATCGGTCTTGAGCCGGAGCGCCTCCAGACTTTTATCTTAGGCACCAATGAAGACCCTGCTACGGAGATGGATAGGTTCGCAGAACGAATAGGCGGGTTCTATTTAGCGTCACTAATAATGCAGGAGGTGAAAAGTTGATAGTCGCAGAGCAAAAGCCTTTAGAAGAAATCAGGCGAATGACTGCTCCTTACGAGAGGATATTGATCCTCGGTTGCGGCACCTGTATGACAGTCTGTGATGCTGGTGGTGAACGCGAGGTCTCCTTTCTCCATAACGCATTACGTCTTGCACAGGCAAAGAGCAGTGGTGGAATTCACACCTTTTCGGAATACACTTTGAAAAGACAGTGTGATCTTGAATTCATGGACCTCCTTGTCGACAGGGTCGGGGATGTAGATGCCATTCTTTCGCTGGGTTGCGGCATCGGAGTGCAGGCTGTAGCCGAACGTTTTCCGGATATACCTGTGTTGCCAGGTGTTAATACTTCTTTCATGGGTATGGCTAAAGAATGGGGGATTTGGGATGAGCGGTGTGCTGCCTGCGGCGATTGCATATTGGAAGAGACAGGCGGCATTTGTCCCATCACCAGGTGCACAAAGGGGATACTCAATGGTCCCTGCGCCGGCACCAAGAACGGTAAGTGTGAAGCAAACAAAGATATGGACTGCGCCTGGGTCTTGATCTACAAGCATCTGGAGAGATTGCAGCAACTGGAGAAAATGCGCCGATATTACCCTCCGAGGAACTTCCGAGCGATTCCTAGGCCTAAAAGGATCGTGGGCAAAGCTAGTATCGATGTAGGAGAGGCCGATGGCTAACTCACTATTTGAAGAAAAACTCAATTCCGGTGAATTCCTGGTGACAACAGAGGTGGGTCCCCCGAAGGGGGCGGATATCTCGGAGATGGTTCACCATGTAGATCTGCTCAAGGACAAAGTTGACGCTATAAACATCACCGACCATCAGAGCTCGGTGATGCGCTTTCCCTCGTTGGGTGGCTGCCTATTAGTGAAGGAACGCGGTGGTGAGCCTGTTCTTCAGGTAACCTGTCGTGACCGTAACCGCCTGGCACTTCAAGCTGATCTTCTTTTGGCGTACTCTAGAGGCATAAGCAATGTGCTTTGCCTTACCGGTGATTCCGTTGATGTGGGAGACCACAAGGAAGCAAAGCCTGTCTTTGACCTGGATTCTGTTCAACTGCTGAAGATGATCAAGACGATGGAATCTGGAAAGGATATGGGGGCAACTGATCTGAAAGGCGCTCCGAAATTCTGCGTTGGTGCTTCGGTTCATCCTGAGGCAGACTTCATTGAACCACAACTAATAAAATTTGAGAAGAAGGTTTCTGCCGGGGCACAATTTTTCCAGACCCAAGGCATTTTTGACTTGAGGTGCCTTAGCAGGTTCATGCAATATGCCTCTCAGTTTAATGTCAAAATCTTGGCAGGTATTATAGTCCTGGCCTCAGCGAGGATGGCTCGGTATATGAACGATAATGTTCCTGGAATAATTGTTCCTCAAACCACTATCGATGAACTTGCCAGCGCAGAGAAGGGCAAGGGACTCCAAAAAGGCATCGATATTGCTGTAAGGTTGATAAAGGCGATAAGGGAGGAAAATTTATGCCACGGAGTTCATATTATGGCAGTGGGCAACGAAAAGACTGTGCCTGATATCCTGGAGGCAGCTCAACTGGCTGGTGCGTATCCCTGAGATAGCAGTCTAGCAAATGATAGCTGCAGGCCGAGCAGGCTAACTAAATCTAATACAAGGAGGACAAGCAAAATGAAAAAACGGTAGGAGGAGCAAGTTGACCAAATGTTAACGTAAGGAGGGAAGTAAAATGGGAAGCAATAAAAAAATCTTGATTATAGATGACGAGCCTGACTTTGTAGAAGCTTTTCGAATGACTTTGGAAGCTAAAGCCTCTCAGGTAATCACCGCCACTAGCAAGGCACAGGCCCAGGAGATGATGAAGGTGGGGCCCGATCTCATTGTTTTAGGAACGATAACTCCCGCTGGTCAAGCGTTCTCTATGCATCAGTGGCTAAAACAACACCCCAAATATAAAGGAATACCACTCTTAGTAATCGATGCCCGATATGAAGAACGGTTTATTAAAGGATGGAGAAGACATGAAGGCATGCAACTGGAGTCCGACGATTATGTAGCCAAGCCAATCGAACCAGCTTCGCTAGTGCCACGCATCAAAAGGTTGCTAGAAGAAGCAATCAGGAAGATAAGAGTGCTGGTAGCAGATGACCATACCATGATCAGGGATGGAATATCTGCCGTTCTTATGATGCAAAAGGACCTGGAAATAGTAGGCGAGGCTGTCAATGGGAGAGAGGCAATTGATAAGACAGTTCGGCTCTTGCCCGATGTGACGCTGATGGACATACTTATGCCTGCGATGAATGGACTGGAGGCAACAAAACAGATAAGGACACAATGCCCTCAGACAAAGGTATTGATGCTCACACAATATGATGAGCAAGAGAATATGCTTGTTGCCAGCCAAGCAGGAGCATATGGCTTCATTCCCAAGAAAGCTGCCAGTGCACAGCTCATAACTGGTATAAGGGCTGTATACGGAGGGAGATACTTCCCCGAGTCTTTCGCCCGGTTAGTTTCGAAGAATTGATGACAGCATAGCGAGATCGGATACTGCCAAGAGTGAAAAACAGCTACGAGCGCTGTCGAGATTGGGCTTTAATAGCGATAACTTACAGCCCCGAAGATCTTGGGGCTGATGCCCTTCGCCCTCTATCATTCTGAGCGGAGCGAAGAATCTCAACATACGACTCAGGATAAATTTCGCGAAGCAATCTCATCACTCCTGGATTCCTTCGGCTGGTCTCATCAGCCTCGTAACATCAAGCGAGCTTTGAGTTCGGGCAGGGATGTTATGTCAAATGCAAATGCATAAGCTTATGCTATAATTACTCAGCGGAGGAAGTAGCAATGGCTGAGCTGACACATAGGGAGAGAAAAACACTTCTTGAAGCAGCCAATAAAATCCACACCTATAAGCTCATGCAAGCCAAGGGATATGAAAGGCTTGCTAGGAAAGCTAAGGATGATAGGACAAAGCAGCTCTTAGCGGAAATCAGCGCTGACGAAGTCAAGGACTCCGAATACTGGTCACAGAAAATCCACGAATTGGCAGGCAAGGATAAGAAATCTGCCAGGGTTTCTTCTGCAAACCGAAAGGTCGGCATAATGATGGGTATTTTAGGCATCAGGGGTTTTCTTGAGTGGGCTATCATCGCCGAAGGGGAGGGTATCGAAGACCTTGCCATCCAGGCAGCGAATATCAGTGACCTGGCTACCTCAGAGGAATGGGCCAGAATAGCTTCTGATGAGCGACTGCACGTAGAGAGGGTGAAAAAAGAGGTGCTGGGAATGGAAGGCTGGGAGATGGGAGGTGGCGGTGGCGTAAGGGATGTCATCTTTGGGGCGAATGATGGTCTGGTATCAATATTAGCACTGGTGGCTGGAGTCTATGGGGCGGTCACAGAAAGTCACCTCATTCTCATCGCTGGCGTGGCTGGAGCAGTCGCCGGAGCCATATCTATGGGAGCAGGCGCCTACCTTTCGTCCAAATCGGAAAAAGAGGTGACCGAGAAAGAAAGCGAAGCGAAGGGGATCAGGAAAAGAGGGACCCCTGAAGAGGAAAGGGAGAGGCTGGTCAGGTTCTACCAGGCAAGAGGATTGAAGAGGCAGGAGGCGGAAGCCATTGCGCATAGAGTAGCTTTAGAAATGGAGTCGAAGGCAGCATATACCATCGGGGAGGAAATCGGGCTGACATCGGAAGAATCCTGGCCTCCGATTAAAGCTGCTATTCTTACCGGGCTGTCGTTTGCCGTTGTATCTCTCATTCCCATCCTGCCCTTTGCCTTTATGGAGGTAACCCCGGCGGTGATAACAGCGGTAATCGCCAGCGTAGCTTGCCTTTTCGGAGTCGGAGCCAGTAAAGCCATCTTCACCAGGAAAAGCTGGGTTCGCAGCGGAGCGGAGATGATGGCTATCGGAACGCTGGCTGCAGCGGCAACCTACGGCATAGGACTGGTAATCCCATTATAGTTAGAGTTTATGACGACGGGGTTAAGCTGACGTGGAAGAGCGATCGCTGCTTTTTAGGGAATATGCAGAATTTATTCTGTATTTTGCTTGACGATATGGAGAGTTTTATGTATATTTAGTAATCAGATCGTTCGATTATTAGCAAAGCTTCCCACAAGTTTGGCGATTTTGGCATCTATTCCTTATGCTGCTTATGAGACACTTCTATCTGTTATAATAGAGGCAAACTTACACAATGATTGGTTGATACTATGTCGGACGACGTTAAACTAGTCACACTCGAAGAAGCCGCTCGGATGGTTGGCAAAACCCCCCAAAACATACGCGACTACATTCAACGTGGGCGAATACAGAAATACAACCAATACGGTGAGCCGATTAAGCGTGCTCACAACGGTGAGTTGCGCGTTTCTCTCGAAGAGATAAGAACCTTCCTATCACTCATTGACCAAGGATTATAAAAGCATCATCACGCTGGCCTGCACCCTGAACTCGGTTTCCACAATGTACCCGAATATCAAAGAACCAAGCATGTTCATCGCTTACACCCTTACCTGGGAAAATTTATCCCGCAGCTCGTAGAGTGGTTCCTGTCTCGCTATTTTAAGCCTGATGACATCATTCTCGACCCTTTTGTAGGGTCAGGAACTACATTAGTACAGAGCAATGAGATGAGAATGCATGCCATAGGCATTGATATCTCGCCATTTAACTGCCTTATTGCTCAGGTCAAGACTGCACAATACGACCTTACTAAGGCACGTTCTGAGATTCTTGATGTTGAACGGCGAGTAACGCTGTTTTCAAAATACCTTACACATGCGCCAGGCATAAACTTATCCCTCTTTCCCAAAGAGCGCATTGATGAACTCAAAGATAGTTTGCTTGCAGATTGTAACAGTGAGTACCTTAAAACCTGGTTTGCGCCACGTGCCTTGCTTGAAATGCTTTATTACCGCCAATTGATCCCTTATTATCATTATCAAGATTTACTACGCGTTATCTTAAGCCGAGCCGTTCGCTCATCACGTCTTGTCCCCCATTACGATCTGGCAACACCGAAAGCTCCTTTGCCAGTCGGGCAGCAATATTGGTGTAAGAAGCATAATCGCTACTGTACGCCAATAGATAACTGCCTTACCAAGATTCATGCCTACAGCGAAGATACAGCGCGGAGAATTGCCAAGTTTGATCGCCTGCGTTCGGACAGTACGACAACCGTGCTTCTAGCCGACGCACAAGAAGTGAATTTGAAAGCAGCGTTGT
This sequence comes from Chloroflexota bacterium, assembly GCA_034190625.1. Lineage (GTDB taxonomy): Bacteria > Chloroflexota > Dehalococcoidia > GIF9 > AB-539-J10 > CG2-30-46-9. Next base: position 8,398 of record JAXHSX010000126.1, on the reverse strand, counting down.
CTCATACTTCCATTGCCAATCGCCTGATTGACGGCGTTTTTACATCTCCCCCGTATGTCGGACAAATCGACTATCACGAACAACATTTGTACGCTTACGAATTGTTTGGGTTTCCGCGCCAGGACGAACTTGAAATCGGACCAAAGAAGAAAGGAAAGTCCAAAGAGGCACAAATCGACTACGTTGAAGGTATCGTCTCTGTATTCCGAAACATATTGCCATCAATCAAGCCCGACGCCCGAATTTTCGTTGTGGCTAACGATCGTTTTCGGCTATATCCAGATATTGCTAAGCTCAGTGGCCTCAAAATTGTTGAGCAGTTTCATCGTGCAGTGACAAAACGTACCGAACAAGGCAACGACCCTTATCAAGAAACCATCTTTCTCATGATGAAGGATGTCTAAAAATGGGCATATCATCCCAACAACGTAACAAGATAGCAGAACTGCTTACTGAACAAATTAGGCGTAAGTTAGCAGACTATTCACCCGAAACAAACAATATGCCATTTCATATACGGCTACTTGGCAAAGACCGCATGGCACTATTTTCGTTCATCCAATCTATCAATACGACACTGGGCACATCGGTATTTGAGCAAGTTGCCGCCGTGATTGCGGCCCCTCACTTCAAACGTGCAATTAACCAGTATAAAGATTTCAATAACACGATTAGCGCCGAAGCGCAAAGGGTAATTCAGGAAATCGTTAATGATCTGGAGGCAATGAAGAAGAACCCCAATAAGCATGCGGAAACAGCAGCGATACTCAAGGTAGCACAAATTGGCACTATCAAGAAAGTTAAGCGCCCTCGTATTGATCTATTCTTGGAATCAAATGATGGCACTGAATATTACTTTGATTTAAAAATGGCCAAGCCCAACATTGGTGAGATTGTCGGCTTTAAGCGAAAACTTCTTGAGTGGGTTGCGATGCGAGGGGCCATAAGTCCAAAATCCAAGATTCAAACCCAACTTGCTATTCCCTATAACCCATACGAGCCGGACCCTTATCGGCGATGGACTTTTCAAGGAATGTTTGACCTTGCCGACGAGATGCTTGTAGCAGATGGTTTCTGGAACTTTCTTGGTGGTGACAAAACGTATGATCAACTTCTGGAAGTGTTTGAAGAAGTTGGTATAGCACTTCGGCCAGAAATTGACGCGAGGTTCATCGCCTTTGCTCCGAACATGAAAAATAGTCCTTAATGTCAAACCATTTTAACCAAACTGCAGGCTAACAAATCACTACACTCCAACCGCGCGGGGCAGTACAATTTAACTCTGGGCTTGCTTGGAGAGGTGAATTCTTGTTAGATTTAGTGATGCAAAAGCTCAACGGCGTCTGACTCGGTCGTTGGGCAGCTCGTGAAAATCACAAAAGGGCTGGGATGCCATATATGACTACAAGGTCAGGAGGTTACATGAATATCGCAAAGGTTACAATTGTGTTTATCGTTCTTCTCGCGTGTACTCTTTCTGGATGTTCAACGATGCGGTATGCTGAGGTCGAGCCAGGTGAGTACGTTGTTATTTGCGGCGGTGGTGAAGCCAACGAAGTCGCCATGCGAGCGATTCAAAAGATAGGAATCGACCGAGACGAACGCGTAGCGACATTCACACTCGCTGACGGCTCCCAGATCGTCACCCCGTTCGTACCCAGAGACAGGGCAAACTGGCCAGCCGGATGTCCGACGAATATTGGCTCAACCTGCATGGAGGTCTTTGACATCACAGAGGATACACTGACAATCGAGACAATTACCTTTAACAATCCGATCCTCGTACGGAGTTGCCCACCCAACCCCACACGTGTTGTTCTCCGAGAAAACGGCGAAATCGGCGGGGGTGGTGGGGCCTGTACTCGATTTAACGAATGCATCTTCTTCGCACCGCAACGAGACCGCCCATGGACAGTCAACGACAGTACAGCTTCCACCGACGAAGACACCTCCATCATCATCGAGATCATCACTGGCGACGATGAGGCAAGCGGAGATATTGACCCATCAACCTTCACCATCACAAGCGACCCGGCTAACGGAACCATCGTCAACAACTACGATGGCATTGTGACCTACACACCGAACACCGGCTTCAACGGTAGCGACTTCTTCACCTACCGGATATGTGACATCTATGGGTACTGGGACACCGCCACCGTCACGCTGACCGTCAACCTGGTGGACGACCAGCAAACACCATCGGCCGAGAGAGGGACAGCCAACGGTAGGCACAGATAGCGTGTTTGAAATTGGCCCGCGGAAAATGCGTACTTGAAAGGAATATGAAACAATCTCCACCGACACAACAAAGCGTTTTTAATGATAAGGATTTCGCTGATAAATACGCCAAACGACATCGTAAAATGGCACAGAATTTCGGTAGGGTTATCGTGGACTTGCCCACTAGTGCCTAGTTGCTAGTGCGAGTGTTGCTACTGCGAGTGGACTTTCAAATCTGACATTGGTATACTTTTATCCTAGTTGTGCCTTAGCTGAAAGTAGAGCCCAAGCGATCATAGATGCCTCATCTTCGGCGTCTTGATCAATATGTACGGTGTTTCTCTTGCTCTGGTCACTAGATTTGTCAGTAGGTGTTAAATAACTGCGGAATTTCAATAGAAACAGATGCCAGAATGAAAGGATATATTGAAATTGACCGGGAGCTTTGCAAAGGATGCGAAATCTGTATATCGTTCTGCCCCAAGGGCGTAATCTCGCAATCCGATAAGCTTAATGCCAGTGGCTATTTACCGGCTTTTTATAATGATAATGGTGAGTGTACCGGCTGTGCCATCTGCGCCCTGGTGTGCCCGGAAGTCGCCATAGAGGTATATCGTGGCTAAGGTTCTAATGGACGGAAACAGTGCAATCGGGGAAGCGGCCATTAGGGCAGGCTGCCAGTGTTATTTTGGTTACCCAATTACCCCTCAAAACGAACTGACCGAGTATATGGCTGCCCACTTGGGTAGAAAGGAGGGGTGTACTTTTATTCAGGCAGAGAGTGAGGTTTCAGCTATAAATATGGTATACGGAGCCAGTCTAGCCGGTGTTAGAACGATGACCTCATCCTCCAGCCCTGGAATTAGCCTCAAGCAGGAAGGAATCTCCTATTTGGCAGCTTGTGAACTTCCTGCTGTTATTGTCAATATATCCAGAGGTGGGCCAGGGTTGGGAAGTATAGTTGCCTCTCAGTCAGACTATTTTCAGGCTACTCGAGGCGGAGGTCATGGAGATTATCGGACAATAGTTTTGGCACCATCATCGGTACAAGAATCAGTAGATCTCACCCACCGTGCATTCGACCTTGCTGACAAGTATAAGATTCCAGTAGTTATTCTTGGCGATGGTATGCTAGGACAAATGAAGGAGCCAGTAGAATTCAAGCACGAAGCACCTGAAGAATTGCCGGTCAGAAGCAATGCATTGAGAGGGGCAAAAGGGCGGGCAAGCAGAATTATCAAAACCTTTACCTCAAAGCCGACTGAGCTAGAAGAGATAAACTGGAGTCTGTATAGAAGATACCAATTGATCAAGAAAGAAGAAGTAACTTGTGAGACCTTTTTAATTGAAGACGCTGAGCTAATAGTCGTCGCTTTTGGCATAGCAGCCCGAATTGCCAAAGGAGCAATCAACAATGCTAGGGCAGATGGTCTAAAAGTAGGAATGTTAAAGCCAATGACCCTCTGGCCGTTTCCTTCAGCGGAACTTTCGGAATTGGCTAACAGGGTGAAAAATTTCCTTGTCTTTGAAATGAATATGGGCCAGATGATAGAAGATGTGCAACTGTCATTGGAAGGCAAAGGGGAGGTTTTCTTCTATGGGCGGCCAGGAGGTGTAATTCCCACCCCCAGCGAGGTTTTACGTGTCGTCTCACGCCTGTATTATCAGAAAGGTTTGAAATAAAGTTGTGAAAAAAGTATATACCCGACCGAAGTTATTAAAGAGAGCTACTTTCCATTATTGTCCGGGGTGCGGGCATTCAATTGTCCATAGAATCATAGCTGAGCTGATTGACGAAATGAGTCTTCAGGATAGGGCTATCGGTATTCCCCCACCCGGATGTTCGGTCTTTGCTTACCATTATTTGGATGTAGACATGGCAGAATCGGCCCATGGTAGAGGTGCGGCTGTGGCTACTGGCATAAAAAGGGCCTACCCACAGGCGATAGTATTTACTTACCAGGGAGATGGCGATCTTGCTGCTATAGGTACCGGAGGTACATTACATGCCGCCAATAGAGGAGAAAGGATAACTGCCATCTTCATCAACAACGCTGTTTACGGAATGACCGGCGGGCAAATGGCTCCCACTACCCTTTTGAATCAGCAGACCACCACTACCCCATACGGTCGTGATTTAAGAATAGAAGGTTATCCCATCAAGATGAGTGAGATACTAGCCCTGACTAAAGGTGCGGTATATATCGAGCGCACCGCTGTAAATTCCCCGGCTAACATTAGAAAGACGAAAAAGGCCATCCGCAAAGCATTCCAGACACAGATCGACGATCTTGGTTTTTCTCTAGTGGAGATACTCTCGCCCTGTCCTACCAATTGGAAGATGAGTCCGATGGAATCATGGCAGTGGATCGATAAAGAGATGACAAAGGAGTTTCCTTTAGGCCTAATAAAGGATGTAACTGAAAAGGAAAATGCTGATTAAGATAATCTTTGCCGGTTTTGGAGGGCAGGGGGTTCTCTCCATGGGTGTTAGTTTAGCCGAGGCAGCGATGCTGGAGGGAAAAAACGTGACCTACCTACCGGCCTATGGTGCCGAAGTTCGCGGAGGTACTGCTAACTGCACTGTAGCCATATCCAATGAAGAGATTTCATCTCCTGTTGCTTCTTCTCCGGACTTTGTTATAGCCATGAATCAGCCTTCTGTAGTTAGATTTCAAAATCAGATTCAATCGGGAGGTGTGTTGTTTTTTAATTCTTCTCTGGTGGAAGCTGAAGTCTCAAGAGGTGATATTGAAATTATAGAGGTTCCGGCAACTCGCATCGCTGAGGAGTTAGAAAGTCCCAGATCTGCCAATATAGTAATGCTGGGAGCATTCACCAGGAAAAGCAACCTGGTCTCAATTAACACCTTGATTGAAGGGTTGGAGAGTACTTTTAAGAAAAAACCAAAATTGATTGCCATTAACAAGAAGGCGTTGATGACAGGATACGAATTGTTTTGAATATGCAGATAGCTATCGGCTGCTGGCTGAAAGCTAAATGCTTTCTTAATCGGGGGTAAGCTATGAGTGTGAAACAGATTTCGATTAGCCTGGAGAATGTGCCAGGGAAATTCCTGGATGTAAGCGAACGACTAGGAGCTGAAGGGATAAATATCAGGGCTATCTCGGTAGCCGATACATCCGACGTTAGTACTGTGAGATTTGTAGCAGATGATCCAGAGAAAGGCATCAATGTCCTAAAAAGCCAAGGCTATTCCATAAAGGAGACCGACGTGATAGCAGTAGAGGTCCCTGACCATCCCGGTGGCCTTCAAGCCGTACTTAAGCCCCTGAAGGGTGCCAATATCAATGTCCATTACTTTTATCCCTATCTGGGTAGGGGGGAAAGCGGACAGCCTATCGTCATCGTGGGTGTGGACAGAACTGAAGATGCGATAAAGATCTTGAAAAAGAACTGGGTCCACACCTTCGGTAAAGAGATTTACACCCTTTGAGGAGAGGTTTGTTCTGTTGTAGGGCTGCCGCGCTCTATCCATTTCGGTTCTTGCCCAGTGTTTCACACTTTTACTAAACTCGAGATAGGAGGTGAGAAAATGAAATACAGAGTTCACAGATTCGATGTCAAGATGACAAGGGACCAGGGCAAATTGGAGCAATTCCTGAATAGCTTGAAGGGCGAAGTCGTAACAATAATCCCGAATGTTACTATACAGGCTCTTTGGATCCCCCAGGTGGACTTTCTTCTCATCGTGGAGAAGGTTGGCTGAGTTGAAAGGATATAGCATCCTTTCAGGAATAAGGTAGTGGCCAGCCTATCTTCATCTTAGATGTAGATAAGAACTGGGTTCACACCTTCGGTAAAGAGATTTATACTCTTTGAGGTTGACCATTGGATGATGTGCGCCAGGTTTTAACGGATGTTCCAGCTCTAAGTGTAGAGCCTTGTGAATCTCAATATCAGTCAAGTAAATTGGAGCGGCGATGCGATTTTAGTGTATTTCTCTCCCTGATCCCATGCTCGATAACCTTAGAGAGATTACTCACTTCCGTGTCAATATAATAGTATGATCTGTACCATAACCGCTGACCACGATAGTGGTATCACAATTCCACCATTCAGAAAGTAAGGTGGCTACTCTATCAGGTAGCTGGATCAATAACAAAACACGAGAACCAAGCATGGCTTAAGCTGAAGGCGCCACTTGAGAAGGTATAACTTTTTGATAAATTCATGGGAAAGTGCTATGACCTAGCCTATGATTAGCCAGCTTTAAGGGAAGAGACATTTTTTTGCCTGGATAAATTCAGAAAGGGAAGTTCTTGCCATATAACAATTTTTAGACTTTTTAAGAAGCTATGAAGCAACAAGTAATCTTCTTGGCTGAAAAGGGAACCTTCTGAGGCATTATAAAACAATGTAAACAGCGCCTTAGGGAAGGATAACTTGTAAAATTCGATTGGTATTGCTTATTTATGCGGTTTTTTCAATCGCTATTTTGGGTTCAATTCGTTTCCCTTGACGAATACCGATAAATAATATAGGCTACTAGTTTAAAAATCGAGAAGATTATCAAATGCGGTGCTATGGTATCAGGGGAGCTATCACAGTTACAGCTAATGATAGAAAAAGCATTATAGCAGCGACTAAAGAATTGCTTGAAGGAATGGTGCAGGCTAATGGAGTTGTAACTACGGATATAGCTGCTATTTTCTTCACCACTACCCCAGACTTAAACGACGAATTTCCCGCGGCGGCAGCTCGAGAACTGGGATGGACACAACAACTAGCTATGCTCTGCGGACACGAAATTAACGTTCCAAACAGCTTGCCTTATTGCGTGAGAGTTTTAATGCTAGCAAATACCGAAAAAAAACCCGGGGAAATTAATCATATTTACCTGGGTGAAGCTAAGAAATTAATAATGAACAAATCAACTACACCTGGAGACGAGAAATGATTGTAGTAATGAAAGTTGGTTCTAATCAAAATGAAATAGATGTAGTTGTAAAACGTATCGAGAAATCAGGACTAAAAGCACATATATCACAAGGAATCGAGCATGCTGTTATTGGTGTAGTAGGACAATCTTTCCCCGAACTTCAGGATATGCTGCAGTTGCTTCCAGGAGTGGAGGAAGTCATTCCTATCAGTAAACCCTATAAGCTTGCCAGCCGAGAGTTTCATCCGGAGAACACCATAGTAAAGATAGGTGGTCTCACTATAGGCGATAACGAAATAGTCATTATGGCTGGGCCTTGCGCTGTGGAAAATGAGGAGCAGCTTCTGGCTACAGCTAGTGAGGTTAAATCAGCAGGCAGTAATATACTGCGCGGTGGTGCATTCAAGCCAAGTACATCACCATATCAGTTTCGTGGGCTAGGCTTAGAGGGACTCAAGATGTTAGCCAAAGCCCGAGAAGAAACTGGAATGCCAGTTATCACCGAAGTAATGGCACCCGGAGATGTTGAGCTAGTAGCCAGCTATGCCGATATAGTCCAGGTCGGCACAAGAAACATGCAAAACTTCTCCTTGCTTGACGAAGTAGGAAAGCTAGAGAAACCTGTGATGCTCAAACGTGGTCTCTCGGCAACTATTCAAGAATGGCTACTAGCTGCTGAGTACATCCTAAGCCAGGGCAATGAACAACTCATCCTCTGTGAGCGTGGCATCAGAACCTTTGAAACTGCTACCCGCAATACTATGGATATTAGCGCTATCCCTATTATCAAGAAGCTGAGTCACTTACCCATCGTTGCTGACCCCAGCCATGGCACAGGCAAATGGTATTTAGTAGCCCCTGTAGCATTAGCTGCGGTAGCCGCTGGAGCTGATGGGTTAATGATCGAAGTCCATCCTAATCCTGATTTGGCTCTTAAAGATGGACCTCAATCACTTACTTTCGACAACTTCCGACGACTTATGGCCCAATTAGCACCGGTAGCCCGAGCTGTGAATAGAAAATTGGCCACCATATGAAATGCAAAAATAAGAATGTAAAAGGTAGCTCCTAAATCTTGAGTTGCTTTGCCCTTTGCATTTTGATCTTTGATTTCACTTATTCCTATGGGAATTGAAGAAGAACTGGTTAATTTCGTTCCGCCGAAGGAAACCATTATCACTATCGGCGTTTTCGATGGCGTTCATCTAGGACATCGTTATTTATTGGAAAATGTGAAGCAGCAAGCACAGAAAAAAAGATTGCTCAGCGGAG
>JAXHSX010000125.1:0-8167 GCA_034190625.1 Chloroflexota bacterium | reverse complement strand
CTCCACTGGAGCCAATAGGGTAAACAGTACCTGGGAAGCCAGCAGAGATTAAGCCTTTTACCCACAGGGAGCCCGACTTATCTTCGTTAGGCGAGACACCAACCACAGCGATGGATTTAGGGTGGAAAATAGGTTCAAATTCCTTCAGCTTTTCCTTGAACAATTATCACCTCTCTCAAATTGTTTCAGTCTTCGGTAATCAATGAACATTCATTGTATCTAAAATAACTCGTGGAAACAAGCTAGATTCAACTCCGCCATGAATCTTGTAGCAAAGTGATAAGGTGACAAGAACCTGGAGCAAGTCAATTGTAAAGGAATGAGATCTTATCACTGATGGCTAAGAGTTGGGAGGAAAGAAAGAGTAGCACTACAGGCTATGGTTGAAGTAATGGAGATAGACTGTTCCTGCCAGACTGCTGATTCTACTAATCGTTCTAGTGGTTCTTTTACATACCCAAATACCATTGCTACCAGGGTGATTCCGGCGATATACACCCTAGATTTATACGCTAAGTTTTTTCCTTAACTGCGTTTTCTCCCGCAATACGTCCAAAGGCAATGCACTCAGCTAAATTGCTACCTCCCTGTGGATATAGCATACCGTAGATTGATCCTAGTTCTCCAGCGCTATAGAGTCTTGGTATAGGGGTACCATCAATAGCTACTATTTGAGCCCGTCTATTCCGCTTCGGGCCGCCCTGGGTATTAGGCCCTCCAGGCCATAATTGTATTGCGTAGAATGGTGGATTGTTTAGAGGAACGAGGTCTCCAGCCCTTCTATTGAATTCTATATCCTTCCCTCCTTGGCTGTAAGCATTATAGGTCATGATAGTACTCTCCAGAATATGTGGAGACATGTCGAGCCTATGAGCTAGTTCTTTAATGCTCTCAGCGGTTATCATCCATCCCTTTTCCAGCTCAGTTCTGTTGTCCTGACTCCATTTGTAAAGCTGAAGTGCGCTGGTAGGGCCAGCCGTTAATATAGGTAAAGGACCGTCATCCATCCTCTTTTGGTCAAAGATGAAATAGCAAGGTATTCTTGGATAGTCTAACTTCTGTGTATCAAACAACATAAGCTCATAGTATGCACAGTGCATCTTCAAGTTTTCATTGATGAATCTCCTGCCATACTTATCTACTATCACGAAACCGTTAGACTCGGGCTTATCCTCATGCCAGAGCACTCGCTGAAGCCATCCCTTTCCCCCAAAGTCAAGGAAAAAGGAGAAAGGGTAACCGGGAAATTTCGCCCCAAGTGCTGCTGAGCAGCAATGCATATGCCAGAGATCGCTCCCCACCTCCATTGCCATGCGGATTCCGTCTCCTGTATTGGCTGGACTGCCACCAAAATATACGGGATATAAGCCTAGGTACTGTAACTTCATTTCCTCACTGAATTCAAAGCCACCGCAGGTTAAAATTACCGCTTTAGATGCCCTGATATTCGTCTCTTTTTGCTTGATGTCCTGGCTGCTTTGTATCGTTACGCCAACTATCTCACCTTTAAGATTAGTAATAAGCTTCTTGGCTCTTGCACCGTACATAACTTCGATTTTCCTCTGATTTATCTGCTGATAAAAGAATTTCATCAAACCATAACCAGATCCGCTAAATCGATATACATCTATACTTTCAGATCCAGGGATTGCTGGATGTTCGGATCCCTTACCTAGTAATTTTACTGTGCCGCCCATTTTCTCAAGCCAAACTCTATTCTCCACAGTATATTCTGCCCAAACTCTGATAATGTCCCGATCCGTCCAGTAGAGGTCTTCATTTATACGATACAGCCCCTCCAGAAAATGGATAGCACCTTCTACATCTGATGGAGATATAAAGATTCCACCTGATGCGCTGCTATTACTCCAGTGATCATTAAATGGCTGTTTCTCTAAGATTAGGGTTTCGGCACCTTCATCATGGGCAGTTGTGGCTGCTACTGCTCCAGCCAGACCATAACCAATAACTATTACGTCGACAACTTTATCTCTGTTACCAAACTTCATTCTATTCCTCTTGTCTTTCTAGAACCTATTCAAAAGCTCGCCCTTTTGTCTAGCGGCTGCTGAGTCATCCTGTAGCTCGCGTTCGTTCCATATTCTCACTCAGGCTTGGATGGAATTATGTGCTATCTCCAATTTTATTGTCAAACTGTCTAGTTCACCCCGTTCAACATAATATGGGCATAACAAATTGGAATAAACCAATGAAATCGGACTGTTCAAGTTAGAATGAATAGCAAGAGCAAAACCTCTTACGATGAGGGATAGAAAGGATATTGCCATAAAAAATCAAAGTAATTCCAGTGCAGAACTTAAGAGGCAAGTTATTGAGAACCTGCTCAGCTAACTCGTTCATGTCTGCGTGGCTTCAAATATGCTGCTAATTTAGTGGTTTAGCCGAATTGTTTGTGGTATGTATACTTTCATCGAGTCACTGTGACTTCTTATGCTTATTATACCCCTTTACTGGTGGACAATAAGCCGTTGGGTGTTTCTGCTATAGGGGTTTGACACTTAATAATCTCAAGTGATAGAATTCGAAGGTATTAAAGCGGAGGTTACAAATTTACGCTATTATTGAAACAGGTGGCAAACAGTATAAGGTTGCCCCAAAACAGACGCTAGCAATCGAACGCCTGAGTATACCTCAGGGTGACACGGTGGAACTAGCCCAAGTGTTGATTATTGGTGATAATGGGAATACACTTATAGGCAATCCGACTATTAAGGGCGCCAAAGTCATAGCAATCTCTTTAGGAGAAGTTAAAGGTAAGAAAATTATAGTATTTAAATATAAGTCTAAAGTTCGTTACCGCAGGAAAAGAGGACATCGTCAAATTTACACCAGGCTGGCAATAAATGAGATTATTAAACCAGAGGAGTAGGCATGGCGCATAAAAAAGCTGGTGGCAGCATAAAGGGTGGGCGTGATAGTCAATCGAAGCGCCTTGGAGTAAAGAAATTTGGGGGGGAGCAAGTTCGCGCCGGAAATATTCTGGTACGACAGCGTGGGACTCGCATACGTCCCGGCAATAATGTGGGGCTTGGTAGAGATTACACACTCTTTGCCTTAGCGGATGGTTATGTTAAATACGAGCCAGCAACTAAATATAGAAAGAAAGTAAGCGTTTGTAGTGAAAGATAAAATTCACCCCAAATATTATGAGAATGCTAAGGTAACCTGCCTTTGCGGTAATACCTTTACCACCGGCTCCACCAAGCCAGAGATTCGGGTAGAGATGTGCAGCAAGTGTCATCCGTTTTATACTGGCACACAGAGACTAGTGGATACTATGGGAAAGGTGGAGAAATTCAAGAGGCGCTACAACATAACGGATTAAACGACTTTGCCTCTCCAAGCCAAACCGAACATTGTAGGGACAGATTCCTGAACCTTTGTTCATCTTTTAATAGATATGGTATAAAGTCTGCACTAAAATGGTGTAACGTCTACGTTCATACTTACGGGGTTTAATGGCAAAACCTTTTTATTACGGCGGACAAGCAGTCATCGAGGGAGTGATGATGCGGGGTAAGGATAAGGTAGCCGTCTGTGTACGCCGCCCCGATGGTAAATTAGAGCTGATAAGCCAATCGCTGGCAAGTATTTATAAAGGCCGCTTTAGGGAAATTCCTCTGTTCAGAGGAATTATTGTCCTGATAGAGAGCCTGGTCTTGGGCACTCAAGCTCTATTTCGCTCCGCTGAGATTGCTTCGGCAGAGGAAGAAGAGGAGAAAATGTCACCAGTACTCTTGTGGGGAACTGTAGCTATCGGTATAGCTTTTGCCGTAGCCCTTTTCTTCATCGCTCCCCTATTCATTACTCGCTCTCTCATTGACCCATATATAAGCTCCGTACTACTAAGTAACATTGCCGAAGGCTTTATCCGTATTGGAGTTTTCATCGCTTATCTCAAGGTAATAGGATTGATGCCAGAAATCAAAAGAGTCTTTGCTTACCACGGAGCGGAGCACAAAGTAGTCAACGGCTATGAAGCAGGAGTTCCTTTAGAAGTGGAAGCAGTTAAAAATTATTCCACTGCCCATGCTCGCTGTGGCACCGGGTTTATCTTTATCGTGTTGATCATTGCTATATTTGTCTTCTCCCTAGTTGGTCGTCCCTCGTTATGGTTAAGCGTCCTGTCACGTATAGTTCTCCTCCCTGTTATCGCTGCCATAGGCTACGAGGTTATGAAATTCGGAGCAGCTCATATTGGGAATAAAGTAGTACATATTCTTTTAGCGCCGGGACTAGCATTGCAAAATCTGACTACCAGAGAACCCGATGATAGCCAGTTAGAGACTGCTATATCAGCACTAAATGAGGTTACAAAAAATGACCAAGTTGTGGAGTCCGATTGCGATTATCGTATCTTGCAAGAATAACCGTATTCTGCCATTGTTATGAAAACAGCAAAAAGACATCCTTACCCTCTCCCATTAAAGGGATAGGGAACCACACATTCTCCCTCCGCTGGCGGGAGTGCGTTAGAGGGAGGGGGATAGAGTAAGATGCCCAAGCTTGCCTATTTTCATTCATCGTAGTGTCTTTGACAACAGACATGATCGATTGCAAGGAGCTTAGCGACGAAGCAATCTCAAAGCAACCTAACAGACTCAGAATCCTCACTCTCCAATTGCTGAAAGAAGCAAGTTCGATTACCAGTATGACAGACTGGTCCCATAGGAACAGCCTTGACAAGAAGGGTGTCACTGTCACAGTCCTTAATAATGGAACGCAGCTTGAGGAAATTACCCGAGGTCTCTCCTTTGTGCCACAATTCCTGCCGGCTGCGACTAAAAAACCAAACATCTCCGCTGGATATCGTTCTCTTTAGTGATTCCTCATTCATATAGGCTAACATGAGGACTTCGTCATTCCTGGCATCCTGGACAATAGCCGGGATCAAGCCTTTATCGTCAAACTTTAACATTTAATCTACATCTCCTATTCCTGTTATTACAGACATTCTTTTGCCATTGCGAGCGAAGCGGAGCAATTTTATAGGTCACTTCTCTCTTCACTGATATTGCTTCAGCACTTTGTGCCTTTCAGTGACAGAAGGAAAGTGCTCCTCGCAATGACTTACTGACGCTATAGCCTCGTGTAAATCGATATCTCCGGTATAAAGAGCTTTGCCTATAATAGCTCCCTCTACCCCAAGCTTTTCCAGTCTTTGCAAGTGCTCCAGTTTAGAAATGCCTCCCGATGCAATGATAGGCACCCCAACTTCGGCAGCCAGTCTGCCCACAACATCGAAGTTGGGTTCGGTCAAAGTACCGTCTCTTTTTATATCGGTGTAAATAAGGCGCTGTACTCCTGCTTTCTCCATCTCCTGACTTAGCTGTAAAACATCAACGGCTGTATCCTTTCGCCAGCCATGGACAGCTATCTTACCATCTCGAGCATCAAGTCCTACCACTATAGCCTCGCCGAATCGCTGACATAACTTCTTCACCAATTCAGGATTTTCTATGGCTACAGTACCTAAAATTATGCGCTTTACACCCTTCTGTAATAATTTCTCTGCGGTCTGCTCTTCCCTGATGCCTCCACCCAGCTCTACCAGCAAGTCACTTTCTTTTATTATTTGTTCAACTGCTATCAGGTTTATTGATTCCCCTGCAGCTGCCCCATCTAGATCGACCACATGAAGCCAACTGGCTCCCTGAGAATACCACCTCAGAGCTACTTCCGCAGGGTTCTCAGCAAAGACAGTTTCCTGATTGTAATCGCCCTGATATAGCCGGACACATCTGCCATCTTTAAGATCAATCGCTGGGATTATGTCCATTGGTAACCTTTTCCTCATAGCGAGCCAGAGTGAAAACTAGGTCAGACAGGCGATTGAGATATTTCAGCACTTCTCCGTTGGCCAATTGTCCTGCTTCCTTTAAAACTACTGCTTTTCTCTCAGCACGCCTGATTATCGTCCGAGCTACATCTAGAGCTGCCGAGCTTACACAAGCACCAGGAACAATAAACTCCCGAGGCATATCGATTCTAGCTTCAAAATTATCTATTAAATTCTCCAGCCTCTGCACCATCTCTGCTTTAACCACCCTCCCCTTTGCCTCTAAATCAGGATAGCGCTTTAATGGGGTGGCTAACTCTGTCCCTACCATAAATAAATTCTGTTGTAAATCAGACACAACGTCTTTGACTTCAGTTTGGCAAAAGTTCTTAGCCAGTCCTAGCATTGAGACTGCCTCATCTATAGTGCCATAAGCCTCACATCTTGGATCGGACTTAGCCGTCCTTACTCCGTAAATAAGGCTGGTCTCACCCTCGTCGCCCTTCTTGGTGTATATCTTCATAACTTAACTCGATTATCTCAAGCCAAACAAGATGCTTAAATTATTATACTAGATTATAATAGAATTAAGGGCAAGTTGTCATTGCCAGTGTTTTTAAAAAACCGGACAAAGGTTTACTTAAAATATATAGTTTTTACATAACGTTGTATAATTACTCTCCCTTGATGGGATAGAGCTAAAGGGTGACCCTCCTCCACCCCACTCTTTATCTGACGAGGAGCGTGAGGGTGAACCTTCTCCCTCTAAGTCCTTCCCGCCGATGGTGGGAGAATTATAAGGAGTTTCGCGGTTAACTATACTCAAGTCACAGAGGGCATGTTTTTCTCTGGCTGGCAACAATTTCCTCAACTCTGGCCGCAGGTATACGCAATAGACATAAGAGATGCCGTATAATTTCTATGCTAGCCTCTGTCTCAGGTAGAACTACTTCAGAAACCCCCCTCTTTTGTAAAAATTCAAGCTCGGAATCGCTATGAGCTCGGGCAATTATGTCCAAATTCGGATTAATTCGCCGGGCATGGTCGAGGGCGAGCCTCACTGCCACAGGGTCAGGAATAGCAAGAACCAAAGCTGCAGCGTCCTCGATTCCTGCTTCATAAAGCACTCTCTGGTTGCCCGCATCTCCATAAACACAAGGGACCCCCTCCACACGAAGTTCGGAAATAGTTACGGGATCAAGGTCAGTAACCACATATAGAATAGATAATTCCTTGAGAAGCCGAGCGACATTACTACCTACACGACCATATCCGCAAATGACTACATGGTTAGTCAAAGACGGAAGTCCTATAGCAGGTTCTTTCTTGCCTCCACTGGCAACCTGCATCACTTCCCTTCGTTTGATACAGACTTTTGAGGTTAAGGCAAAAATGAACGGTGTCAGGATCATGGTAATTACAGCGCTGCCGAGTATCATTGAAAAGGTATATTCTGTAATGACGCCTGCTCCCAGACATAGCTGTGCTAATACAAAGCTAAATTCGCCAACCTGTGTCATGCCAGCGCCCACCAGCGGCACCGTTTTACCCCGATAGCCAAACAGCCAGGTAATAGCTGAGCAGATAATAAATTTCCCCAGGATTATAGCTGCCACCAAGATGAGCAAGGGAGTGATGTTAGCCGATAGAAAGGGTAAATTGATGAACATACCGATTGATACAAAGAAAAGCGCCGCAAACAAATCACGCAACGGCACCACGTCACCAAGAGCCTGATGAGCAAAGTCAGACTCACTTATCATAAGACCAATGGCAAATGCACCTAAAGCAGCAGATAAACCGAAGTAGTAAGCAGCAAAGGCGCTCCCCAGGCACAATGCAGCAATAGAAAGGATAAAAAGCTCACGGGATTGTCGCAGGGCTACACGCTTCAGCACACGTGGTAGTATCCAGATGCCAATGACTAATATTAGAGCGATGAACACACCGGCTTTGAGAAAGGCTATACCTAGCGTAGGTAATAAACTTCCATTGCCAGTTCCCAGCACTGGCAGTACGAACATGGCAAAGGCAGCGGCAATATCCTGCAATAATAAAATGCCTATCATCACACGGCCATGCACCGAGTTCGCCTCTCCTCTATCCAATAGCATTCCAAGTACAACCATAGTGCTGCTCAGGGCGATCAGGGAACCGAATACTATCGCTTCGTAAAGGTTCTGTTTCAATAGAAACATGGCAATAATCACTCCCAGGGCAGTGGTAATCACTATCTGGGAGATGCCACCAAAGATAGCTACGTTTCTTATTAGTTTCAGCTCTCGTAAAGAGAACTCGATTCCTAACGTGAAAAGGAGCAGCACTATACCAATGGTAGCTAGAATCTGTATATTATCGGTGCTCCGT
>JAXHSX010000124.1:0-19300 GCA_034190625.1 Chloroflexota bacterium | reverse complement strand
CGATACAATCATCTTGCACCTGCTACACCTCCTTTTTGCCTTAGATTTTTTCAACCCTTAGGCTACAGAGGTCAGCGGGTGCTTTCAATTACCCCCTTTTCACACTTAATAGTGTAGAACCGAGCGGTTTTGACAAAGACTGAGAGAACTGATAACGTGTTAGACTGTTGCATTACTATAAACATAAGTATAAGGAGACATAGAATGGCTGAATTTGGTTTCACAGAAGCGCAGGAGATGTTTCGTAACATGGTGCGAGATTTCACCCGAAGAGAGCTTTTTCCTGGTGCTAAGGAAAGGATGAAGCTCAATCGCGTCCCGCCTGATATTATAAAAAAGCTCTCTGATGCTGGTTTGACGGGTCTAAGAGTACCAGAAAAATACGGTGGGCAAATGTCAGACGCTGTTAGTGGTGGTATAGCTTGTGAGGAAACTGCCAGGGCAGATTTAGGAGCTGCTTTGACAGTCCTTATGGGTGTTTTTGCCGGGGAAATGCTTGCTCGCTGCACAGAGGAAATACAAGCTGAATGGATGCCTTTAGTCGCCAAAGGGGAAAAAATAATTTCTCTGTGGCTCACTGAACCTGATGCCGGTTCGGATGCTGCAGGGATAAAAGCCAGAGCAGTTAAGGATGGTGATTACTATATCCTAAACGGTGAAAAAACACCGAGTACAATGGGGATGCAGGCTGATGCGGGTGGGATGTGGTTTAAGACGGATCCGATGGCAGCTGGGGTGGGAGGAATTACCGCATTCATCGTTCCCTTGGATCTTCCCGGTATAGAAAGAAAGCCTGAGGCTCATGTTGGTTTTCGAACTGTGGAGCCGGCTTATGCAGTTATGAATGATGTGCGTATCCCTGCAAAATATCGTGTTGGAGACGAAGGTAAAGGTTTTTATATTGGCATGGGTGTGTTCGATTGGATGCGTGTCTATCTCGCTCTTCAGGTTCTAGCTCTGGGTGAGCAATCGATTTATGATGCTATAGACTATGCCAAGCAACGAACAACTTTTGGCAAACCTATTGCCAAATATGATGCTGTCTCTTTTCGCTTAGTAGATAGTCTAGCTAAGATAGAAGCGGCGAGATTACTTTGTTATAAAGCATTATGGCTCTCAGATCAGGGAAGGAGAGCTAGCAAGGAGACAGCAATGGCAAAGTCATTATGTCCCACGATAGGCATTGAAGCCTGCAACAATGCTATGTTAGCTTTTGGGCATGTAGGCTATAGCTCAGATTATCTCGTTGAGCAAAGGTTAAGAGATGCCTATGGTTTCGAGTTTGCTGATGGCACTGCTGACATCCAGAGAGTCGTGATGGTTCGTGAGATTATCGGCAAAGAGTTTCTTAATTACACATAAAGGCTAGCCGGGTTTCACGTACTTTTTTGAGTTGCTTTGTCTAACGACAGAGTTCCAGGTGATATTGTCAACGCCACAAGTGCTACTATAATAAATAGTCTCCAGAGTCTAGTAAATTCTTTCTAAGGTGTGATAAATTTCGTTTTAGGAAAAGCGAATCATGATAATGAAAAAGTTCTTGGAGCCTGAATCGGTGGCTGTTTTTGGCGTATCGAGGCGTACCGGAGAAGGAGCGTTCAATATTCTGGAAAATTTGCTTAGCTATGGTTACCGTGGGAGAGTTTATCCCGTAAACCCCAACGCCAGTGAGATTCTGGGTATAAAAGTTTATCACAGCCTCGGAGAGGTGCCAGAGAAATGTGAGTTAGCGGTAGTAAGTTTGCCTCGGGGTATCGTTCCTCAGGTAGTCGGGGAATGTGCCAGCAGTGGTATCGAATCTGTAGTGATCGTAACGCAGGGCTTTGCCGACGCAGATGATGAGGAAGGAAAGCGGTTGCAAAGAGAACTGGATGGACTCATTAGGAAAAACAATGTCAGGATATTAGGTCCTAATACTTTTGGTACAGGCAATGCCTTTACCAACTTCAGCTCTGCTTTTGTAAGAATGGATATGAAGCGAATACCTGTTGGAGTTATTTGTCAAACTGGGGTCTTCATGGTGGGATTCCCGTTTCTAAAGTTAATAGGTAAAGGGATTGATCTGGGTAACGGCTGCGATCTCGATTTCGCTGATGGTCTAGAGTATTTTGAGCAGGACAGTGATACTAAAGTGGTTGCCTTACACATCGAGGGCACAAGAGATGGAGCGAGATTCCTGAAAGCAGCCAAGAGGATAACTCGCAAGAAGCCTGTAGTTGCTCTAAAGACGGGCAAGAGTGAGCAAGCTGCCCTCGCAGCTCAATCGCACACCGGCTCTTTGGTGGGAAAAGACGAGGTATGGGATGCAGCATTGAAGCAATCTGGCATAATCAGAGTAAGTAGTGTAGAGGAACTTGCTGATGTGGTGAAAGCTTTTTATACTTTACCACCAATGAAGGGAAGAAGACTGGGAGTTTCTACTTATACCGGCGGACTTGGAATCATGTGCATAGATGCTTGTAATAAATCAGGCCTAGAGATAGCCGGACTATCGCTCACAACCACCGAACAGTTGAGTATGCTGTTTCCCTCGTGGCAGAACGTTAACAATCCTGCAGACATCTGGCCGGCAATAATGGTGGCAAAGAAAGCTTCCTTATCCGAGGTTCAGGAAACAGCGGTAGAGACGCTCCTTAATGATCCAGAAATAGATGCCGTTCTATGCATACTTGGCGCTTTTTTCCCTGACAGCGGAACGAGCCTCAATCGCATGATAAAAAGAGCCACAGAATCACATCCAGATAAACCTCTAGTGTTTCATATCTACGGAGCTTTCGCTGACGAAATTAAGACAGAACTGGAGGAGACAGGTAAAACACTGGTTTTCCCCAGTCTGGATAGGGCTACTGCAACTTTAGGACAACTCGTCCGTTATCAAGAATTCCGCAGTATGCTTTAAATAATGTTATTTATGGAGGAAGTTACTCCTCAAGTACTATCCTGGCATCAACAGCTACAGCCTTATCCTTATAAGCAAATACTGGATTAAGGTCAAGTTCCTTAATCTGAGGATTCTGCTCAACGAATTCGGATACGCTAACTATTAATTCCTCCAGCGCCATGATATTGGCTGGTTTCTTACCTCGATAACCCTGTAATATAGGATACCCTTTTATTTCTTTAATCATCTCACTAGCATCTCTTCTGGTAACCGGTGTTATCCTGAAGGAGACGTCTTTCAATACCTCTACCAACACGCCACCAAGGCCAAACATAAGCACGGGTCCGAATTGTGGGTCTTTACTCATGCCAATGATTACTTCGGTGCCATCTGGTGCCATTTTTTGCACCGATACACCCTGAATTTGAGCCTGTGGATATTGTTTTTTAATAGAAGATGTGATCTCTGTATAAGCTTTGCCCACTTGTGTCACATTGGCTAATCCTAATTTGACCCCACCAGCATCGCTTTTGTGAACAATGTCAGGTGAATTTATCTTTAGTACGACGGGGAAGCCCATTTTTTTACTTACGGAAATAGCCTCCTTTTTACTCCTGGTCAGTATTGTCTCAACAACTGGTATTCCCCATTTTGAGAGAAGTTCCTTCGATTCGACCTCAGTTAATAGTTTTGTCTCGTTTAGAACTTGAATGTTTGCCATCTGATTGTATCTCCCCTTTCTATAATATAGTTAATGTAGTTTTCGGCTAGGGTATATTGTAACTCATTATTTAGTTTGTTGCCACAGATCAAGGTTAGCCGGTCCTGCAAAATTCCTTTTCTAGCTGATGTAAACTTATGTGAATCATAGTTGGTCTGCCATGAGGACAGGTACGAGGTTGCTGACATTGCTCCAGTTGCTTTATCAGCTCTCTCATTTCGTTATAGCTTAGCTCTTGTCCTGCACGGATAGCGCTATGACAAGCTAATGATTGAGCTGTCCTTTCCTCCCAAGTAGCAGAATTTTCCTTGCCGCCAAGATTATCCAGCAGTGCGTTTACTGTTTCAGTAATATTTGTTTTCGTAATTACTGCTGGCATACTACGGATCAAATAGCTTCTATCACCGAAGGGCTCGATAGCAAAACCGAATTGAGTCAAATATTCCTTATTGACTTTCAAAATCTCGTCCTCTCTGGGTGTCAACTCTATCGTTATTGGCTGGAGTAACCCCTGGATTTCGACTTCTTTTCCTGACCACTGGGTTAGGATTTTCTCATAGAGTACACGCTCATGGGCAGCATGCTGGTCAATGATGTATAGTCCATCAGGACCCTCAGCAATGATGTAAGTGCTGGTTAGCTGTCCTAGCATGCGTAAAACTGGCAATTTCAGATGGAATGACGGGGTAACATAAGTCGTCGGCTCATTTTCCCTTACTATCCCCTGTCTTTGCCAGCTCAGCGGGGCAAGCTCTTCCCTGGAGGTGTCTGAAAAGACCATAGTCTTAGACTTGGCTAAGGGGGCTCTGTCCAGTGTTGCCTTTATCGCTTTCTTCACAGCGGCGAATATAATTTGCTCATGGTGAAACTTCACCTGCGCTTTGGCAGGATGCACGTTGGCATCAACTTCTGCTGCCAGCAACGATAGGTTGATTATGGTTACAGGGTGCTTCCTGTCCATGAGCAAGCCATGGTAGGCGTCTTCGGTTGCTCGAGTTAACAAAGCACTATGCACCCAGCGGCGATTAATAAAAAAGCTCAGATGACTACGGTCAGATCGACTTAGGGAGGGGGAACTCGTCAGTCCGGTAACTTTAAGCAAAGCATCATTATCTCTTACCTCAAGCATCTTCTGTGCTATTTCCAGCCCATATAACTGGCTTACCACCTGGCGCAGATCGCCATCTCCTGCTGTATGCAAGCTAAGATGTTTATCAAGAAGGAGGGTGAATGCAACATCGGGAAAAGCCAGAGAATATTGGCTTACTACGTGGGCAATATGACTGTTTTCTGTATTTCTCGATTTAAGAAACTTGAGCCGGGCAGGAAAATTGCGAAATAGGCGGCGCACGCTTATGGTGGTTCCCTGGGGACGGCTATGGCTTTCCCTGCGCACTATGTCACCCTGCCTTAGGTAGGCATAGCTGCCAATGTTCTCTGAGGTCGCTTTAGTGAAAAGTTCTATCTCAGCAACAGCAGCAATGCTGGGCAAAGCTTCACCACGAAAGCCAAGGCTAGTAGTTTGCTCTAAATCGTCCAGGTTATCGATTTTGCTAGTAGCATATCTATAAAAGGCTAGTTCTACCTCTGCTGACGGAATACCTGCTCCATTGTCACTAACTTTAATTGACTCTACTCCGCCACCTTGCGTTTCGATGCTAATTTGGCTGGCGCCAGCATCGAGAGCATTTTCCATCAGTTCCTTTACCACGGAAGCTGGCCGCTCGATTACCTCGCCAGCAGCAATCTTGGAGACTATTTCCGGAGATAAAATTTTAATCGGCACTGCGGTTATTTTTACACGCTTTCGTGTATTTTGTCAACATGCTAGAGAGTAACTGCTAAAAAGTGGACGTAGAATAGATTATGTCTCCTCATTGAAAAACGTTAACTGAATTATATAGGGAAGGAGTAAATTCATAATTTGTGATCAAGGATGGAAGATAAAAGTAAAAAATTTGGTATAATCAATACCTTAATGCGGTAGTCAATTAAGATTTCAATATGGATGAAATCGGACTGCTTCTTATACGGAGAAGAAAGCGAGGAAAGTGATTATGAAAGACAAGAGAGCCGTAGTAACTGGTTCAGGACGGGGGTTGGGTAAGGCATTTGCTGTAGGCCTAGCCAACGCTGGTGCAAAGGTAGTGGTTAGTTCGAGGACCGAGGCAGAGGTGACCAAAACAGTGGATGAGATAAGACAGAAGGGAGGTGTAGCTGTAGCTTGTGTTGAAGATGTGGCGACAAGAGAAGGTGCCCACAGGATTATCCAATCGTGCATAGATAACTTCGGAGGGATAGATATTTTAGTTAATAACGCCGGTATCACCCGAGACCGTACCTTTCTCAAGATGACTGAGGAAGAATGGGATGAGGTGATAGCTGTACATTTGAAAGGCACATTTTATTGCACTAAACTTGCTGTTCCTTACATGTGTGAGCAGAAATGGGGCCGTATAATAAATCTGACTTCTGCTGCTGGATTACTCGGAAACTTCGGGCAAGCCAACTACGCTTCCGCCAAAGCGGGTATTCTGGGATTCACCCGTACTTTGGCATTAGAACTTAGTCGTTACAACATTACGGTAAATGCCATTCGCGCGGCAGCTATAACTAAAATAAGCGAACCTGCTATGGAAAGAGCCAGGCAGGTTATCATAAAGTCCGGGAAGCCAGTACCGTCCCTTACAGAAATGGGGTTTTACGAGCCCGAGATTGCAGCCCCCTTAGTAGTCTTCTTAGCTAGCGACGAGGCGCAGAAAATAAATGGCAGGACCATCTCAATGGACGGACCTCGCGTAAGCATCTGGTCTAATCCTCAACCAGTCAAAACTCTGTCGGAACCTGAGGGATGGACGGCGGAACTTTTGGCTAAACGTTTCAAGGATATACCAGAAAGCGAATTAGAAAGCTTAAGTTTACAAGAAGTTGTGCCGGTAAAGTTAAGCTGAGGTGGATCACATCGTTAGGACAGGATAGAGGCTACATTCAGATTGGGTTCTACTATTCTAATAGGTCTGATGCTAAGGATTCTATCATACCTCCACTAGCAGCTTCTATCCGGGTTGATATAAATACCTCGGCCAGTGTCAGGTAGCCAAGAGTCTGGTGGAGACGCTCGGTATTATAGAAACGGAAGTTGGCCGATGAGGCCTTCACCGCCTTTCTTCTTCTGGTACTGGTCACCGCCAAAGATGCCGACAGCACCCAATCTTAACAACCTGCCCAAATTTCGGGAACCACCTCACTCTAGATGAGAGTTAAAAATTTCCTGATTGTTAAGTTTCCTTGGCACAGTTTTCAGTTATACATCAAGACCTTATCACGGAAAATCAGAATCATTTTCCATTTTCTCTAGGTTTGCCAGGCTGGCAAGGAGTTTCTTAACTCCCGCTTCTTCAAAGGCTATGGTCACTTCTTGGTCATCTCTTGTGGAAAGACAATTCATCACAATTCCAGTGCCAAATTTGCTATGTCGAACATAGTCACCGACTTCTAGGATCGAAATAGGAACAATATGCGGTGAAGATTGCGAAGAGGCGCCAACTGGCAAGCTGGAGTTTTCCTCCCATAAGCCTTTAACGGTTACTAGGTTGGATGGAATATTCTTAAAAAAGCGCGATGGTTGGTTTGTTGAGCTACTCCCAAACAAACTACGACGATGGCTGTATGATAAAAAGAGTCGTTTCTGTGCTCTAGTTGCCCCGACATATAATAGACGACGCTCCTCTTCCATCTCTATCGGATCGTCAAAAGACTTCCTATGGGGCAGAATTCCCTCCTCTATGCCAACAATAAAAACCGTGGGAAACTCTAATCCCTTAGCCTGATGTAAGGTAATCAGGGTTACGGCGTTAGCCTTCTCATCCAGTTCATCTATATCTGATACCAGGCTTACCTTTTCCAGAAAGGCTGCCATGGCTTCTTCAAGGTTAAGCTGGCTATATTCGCCGGCAACATTTTTCAGCTCCGTTATGTTCTCCCAACGTTCTTCCCCGTCCTCCTTCGTCAAGATATATTCCCTATACCCACTGCGCTCCATTATTGACTCTAACAGCTCCACGGGACTTAGCTCATAACTACTGCCAATAAGCTCATTTATGAGATGGGAAAATGCCGCTAAAGCTCGAAGAATGGTGGGTGAGGGGAAAACATTTTCCTTCACCGTCTCTTTTATCGCCTCGTACAGAGAAATATTTCGAGACCTTGTCCACGTCTGGAGGCGACTTAAAGTACGCGAGCCGATGCCTCGTGGTGGAACGTTCATTATGCGAGTCAGGCTAATATTATCCTGCGGATTTTGAATAACTCTAAGATAAGCGATAACGTCCTTGACTTCTTGCCTTTGATAGAAACGAGTGCCGCCAATGAGTTTATAGGGTATTCCATAACGTACAAAGGCTTCTTCTAACGCTCGTGATTGGGCATTAACCCGATACATTACCGCGCAATCTTTGAAGGATACGTGGTCCTCGTTGACTACCTTCTCTATCTCATTGACTACAGATTGGGCTTCTTCTTCCTCGCTGTAATTCTCTATCACAAGGATCCTGCTGCCAACTTCGTTTTCGGTCCATAGGTTCTTCGGTTTGCGCTGTGTATTTGCCGAGATAATGGCTGAAGCCACCTCTAAGATCGTTTTGGTGGAGCGGTAATTCTGCTCAAGAAGCACTATTTTAGCCTGGGGATAATCTTTCTCAAAACTTAAAATATTACGCACGTCGGCAGATCTCCAGGAATAAATGGACTGGTCAGGATCGCCAACGACACATATATTATGGTATTTCCCTGCCAGTTGCTTGATAACTGTATACTGGGCGATATTAGTATCTTGGAATTCGTCAACCAATACGTGAACATAGCGCGATTGGTATCTGTTGAGGACTTGAGGATGGTCCTTAAACAATAGCGATGTTCTCATCAACAAATCATCAAAATCCAGCGCCCGACTTTGACTAAGCAACTGCTGATAGCGAGGATAAACTCGCTGAACTACCTCTTCAAAGTAGCTACTAACCAGCTCAGCATGGTCTTCAGGGGTAATGAGGCGGTTCTTAGCAGCACTGATAGCTGAATGTAATGCCCTGGGGGAATACTGTTTTGGATCGAGATCAAATTCTTCTAGAATCTGCTTTATCACATTTATTTGGTCCGCATTATCATAGATAATAAACCGGGAATCAAGCCCCGTGGCGTTGCCTTCAGAGCGGAGAATACGAGCGCAGATTGCATGAAAGGTGCCGAGAGTTAAAATCTCGTATGCTTGACCAAGAAGCTGCCCCAGCCTTTCCTTCATTTCCTGGGCAGCTTTGTTAGTAAAAGTGACTGCCATAATGTGGCGAGGATTTATGCCGCAGACCTTGATCAGATAAGCTATTCTATAGGTAATTACTCTGGTTTTACCGCTTCCGGGACCAGCTAGGATAAGTAGAGGACCCTCGATAGTTTCTGCAGCTTGCCTTTGAGCGGGATTTAACGTTGCTAGAATATTCACAGGTTAAGTCATATTATAGCATCTTCAGATTCCAAGACTGGTAATTTCTAGAATGTTGTAATAGAATAACGATCGAATGTTTGTAAATACAAATAAAAAAGGAGGTTTTCTATGGAAGTTAAGAAGATCTGTGTTTTAGGGGCGGGATTGATGGGCAACGGCATTGTTCAAGTCTGTGCTCAAAATGGCTATGCTGTATCTATGCGGGATATCGAACAGAGGTTTCTCGATGGTGGCATGAATGCCATAAAGAAAAACTTGGCACGCAGTGTGGAGAAGCAGAAAATAAGTCAGGGAGATATGGATGCTGCTCTAAACAGAATCAGCACGGTAATTGACATGAAGGAAGCAGCTAAGGATGCAGATTTAGTGATCGAGGCTATCCCTGAGATTATGGATTTAAAGAAAGAAACTTTTAAAAAGCTTGACGAAATTTGCCCCACTCATACTATACTTGCCAGTAACTCCTCTGGACTCAGCACATCAGAGATGGCATCAGTTACCAAAAGGCCTGAGAAATGCATTGGAATGCATTTCTTCAACCCTGTACCAGTGATGCGGCTATTAGAGATTATCAGGGGATTGAGAACTTCGGATGAGGCTTTGAATGTGGCACAAGAGGTAGGAAAGAAAATAGGAAAAGAAACCATAGTAGTCAAGGAAGCTCCGGCATTCTGTGTTAACCGAATATTGTGTCCCATGATAAACGAAGCATTTTTCGCTCTTGATGAGGGCATAGCCAGTGCCGAGGATATCGATAAGGGAATGGTTCTTGGCTGTAACCATCCTATAGGACCATTGTCTTTAGCTGATATGTTGGGTCTTGATACCATGCTCCATGTCCTTGAAGATTTACAAAAGACGTTAGGAGATAAGTATAGACCTTCTCCACTCTTAATAAAGCTAGTCAGGGCTGGCTACTATGGACGGAAAAGCGGTCGGGGAGTCTACGATTACACCCAAAAGTAGTTAGTTAAAACCAGGGTTTTCTCTGAAGCAGCAAGATAGCTAGCTGGTTTTTTAGGTGATTGTCGATTTACTGTCATTTTAAATTTAAACATCCGACGAGTCTGGTGATAAGCAGCCTTGTTTAGAGTAGGATAATCAAACAGGATGATAGTCCTACATGCCTTCTGGGGTATCTCCGATAGGCTTCATCTGTGGGCAGAGTCTTCGGCACCATCAGCAACTGTTCCAAAATGTCGAAAGAGACATTCCAAGAAATTGCTACCTCATCCTTTCGCACTAGCCCATGATTCATTAAGGGAACAGCTTATCAATCCCTCTGGGGACTTAATTGGAGAGAGCGCAAGCCAGGCAACTCTGATGGTACTTTTACCATCTACCGCATTGCTTCATTGTTAGCCAAAGCCTATAGTGTGGTAAGCAGCGCGGCATTGCAGAAGGCGCTGGGAGGTTCGTAAAAAGGGAAAATTGATGGATAATACGATGGTTCAGTAGGCGGATATTGGTTCGTTGTCAGTGATAATTTTTGTGGCTGTGGCCAGTTGACCACGAATATGCTTGGGGAGGGTAAACATGGCTTGGTGGGTGAAACCATCGTAGGATTTCAGTTCTTTTGATAGTCTTGCTGAGATTCTGACATTGACTTCTTCGGGTGTTAAATTCGCCGGTGTAATGCTCGCCGAGGCACAGGCAAATCCCCACGAAGTAGTAAAAGCAGGCACATGAACACTATAAGGGCAAACAACGGGAAAGATAGTCTTTAAAGTGTTAATAATAGCAACAAAATTCTCCGAATCATGCCAGCCGGCAGGCTCAGCTTGTAAAGACATAATACCTTGAGGCTCAAGCTTTTGTTTTACTATCTGATAGAACTCTTGTGTATATAGGAGGCGGGCTGGTCCTTCAGCCAAAGGGTCAACCAGGTCAATGATGATAACGTCAAATTTTTCAGTGCTTTTCTCCAGGTACTTCCTGGCATCGGTGAAGTGAAGGTCTGTTCGGGGATCGTTAAAGGAATTTTGGTGGAAGGATGGTAAGAAGCGGCGGCAAATATCCACTACCTCTTTATCAATATCTACCATGGTAGCTCTCTTAACTGTGTTGTGCGCTAGCACTTCCCGCAGAGTAGCTCCTTCACCTCCGCCAGCGATAAATACCTTCTCCGGTCTGGGATGGCAAAGCATAGAGGGATGCACCAGAGCTTCATGGTAGATAAACTCGTCCATGCTGCTGGATTGGACTTTACCATCGAGGATGAGACAAACCTCGAAGCTACCAGTGTCGATAATTTCTACAGATTGATACCGGGTTCGCCCGGAGTATATTAGCCCTTTGATGCTATGGAACAAAACCATATCAGGGCTAAGGTGATCAGCAAACCATTTATTATTATCTGGGTCGGTATCTTTCATTCTGTTGCACACCCCACTCGGCTAGTCTCCATAATACCTCTTCGCAATTCAATCGCAGAAAAATTCTCGCTCCCTAGTCTTCGTGTCAGCACCTCGACTGCCTTCTCTGGCTTTACATCCTCTCCACAGGTGAAAACATCTACAGCAGCATAGCCATATTCGGGCCAGGTATGAATAGAAATATGCGATTCGGCAATGTTGACTACTCCGCTAACCCCTTGAGGAGAGAAGTGGTAGAAGGATTCGCCTACCACACTGGCACCACATTCAACAGCAGCTTCATTAAGACTATCTTTGAGAAAACCTAGGTCATCTAGCACCTCCTTATCACAATTTTTCAGTTCCAGTAACAGATGTCTCCCAAGCGCATACAAATCATTTTCCCTCCTTCAGGTTTTTGTTGCCTTTTAGGTAACTATGCAAATTTTATATGTAATCGACCATTTTTACAACATTTACTCCGCCCAAATTTGATAAAATATCTAAAAGTAGAGATTGTATGATTTATGACTTCAAGATTAGATCGAATAACTGCACAACGGCTGGAGAGTTTGAACAAGATTCGGGATCATGGCATGAACCCTTACCCTCAGTCCTATCATACTAGCCATAATATCAGGGAAGCACTGGCACTCTTTCATGAACTAGGAGAAGAATCGTCTGTAGTATCACTTGCTGGACGTATTATGGCCAAACGCTCCATGGGTAAAATGTCCTTTATCGACATTCGTGATGGCTGGAGTAAAATACAGTTCTGTTTTCGCCAAGACCTTCTTGGTGAGGGAAAATATGAATTGCTAGCGGAATTCGACATCGGTGATTTTATCGGGGCACGAGGTAAGCTTTTTCAAACCAGAACGGGGGAGACAACTTTAGAGGTGTCCGATTTCACCATGCTATCTAAAGCTCTACGCCCTTTGCCAGAGAAATGGCATGGCCTAACTGACGTAGAAACACGCTATCGGCAGCGCCACCTTGATCTTATTTGCCATAGCGAAGAGAGAGAGATTTTTACCCTTCGCAGCCGAATCATTGCTGCCATAAGAAGTTATCTCAATAATAGAGGATTCATTGAAGTGGAAACTCCTGTGCTTCAATCACAGGCTGGTGGAGCGTTAGCTCGGCCTTTCGCTACCCATCATCATGCTCTTGATGAGAACCTCTATCTCCGTATTGCACTGGAACTTCATCTCAAAAGACTGCTAATTGGTGGGTTTGACCGTGTTTATGAATTGGGACGTGTCTTCCGTAACGAAGGCATATCCATCAAGCATAATCCAGAATTTACCTTACTGGAGTGCTACCAGGCTTATAGCGACTATTTTGATATGATGAATCTAGTTGAGGAGATGTTCGCTTACGTTGCACAGGAAGTTCTGACCACGACTAGAATAACTTATAATAACAAAACCATTGACCTCACTCCTCCATGGCAAAGGCTTTATCTTCGGGAGGCTATAAAAACTAACTGCGGCATTGACTTCGAGGACTATCCCGATGCTGCTTCTCTGCGTTCACGGATGGTAAAGTTAGGAATGGAAGTCGATCCAGGTAAGGGAAGAGGAAGGCTTATAGATGAACTACTTACTACCTTTGTTGAGCCAAATCTCGTAGAGCCAACTTTACTTCTTGATTATCCTGTGGAAATGTCACCTTTGGCTAAGAGAAAGCGAGGTAACGACCGCCTGGCGGAGCGCTTTGAGGGATTTATCGTTGGAGTAGAAATTGCGAATGCCTTTACCGAGCTCAACGACCCGGTAGATCAGAGGGAGCGCTTTCGGCAACAGGCGCGGGAGCAGAGTAGCGATGGAGAAGTTGAAGTTGCTGATGAGGACTTCCTTGAAGCCTTAGAGTATGGTATGCCCCCTACAGGTGGCCTGGGAGTGGGCATTGATCGCTTAGTGATGTTACTCACCGGTCAGCAATCCATTCGTGATGTAATACTCTTTCCACAACTAAGGAAGAAGACATAGATGATTGATATTAAGTTAATTCGTGAGAATCCCGACCTTGTACGGCAGGCACTGGAAAAAAGGAATGGCCTCTTTGCACTGGATGAAGTTCTTGAACTGGACGCTCATTATCGAAATTTGCTTCAGCACATGGAACAACTTCGTGCTGGTCACAATAAGGTAAGCAAGCAATTGGGCCAAGCTGGAGAGAGATCGCCGGAGCTTATAGCCGAGATGCGTAATTTGGGAGAAGAGATAGCCACTCTGCAGGAAGAGACCAATCAAGCTAAGAGTAACTTGGAATTCCTATTGTTGCAGTTACCTAATATTCCTAGTAAAAGCGTGCCTCTGGGGGAAAGTGCTGCTGAAAATATTGTAGTGCGTACTTGGGCTGAGCCAAAGCAATTTTCCTTCAAACCATTGGCTCATTGGGAACTGGGAGAAAAACTGGGTATAATTGATTTCCAGAGAGGTGTTAAACTCTCAGGAAGTCGGTTTTATGTTCTCAAAGGTCTGGGGTCACATCTTCAAAGAGCTTTAATCTCCTTCATGCTTGATACCCATGTAAAAGAACATGGCTATCAAGAAATCTATCCCCCATTCATGGTCAAGAAGGAATGTATGGTAGGTTCGGGAAATCTACCCAAGTTCGGAGATAATCTCTACCACGATGATGAAGATGATCTCTGGTTTATTCCAACAGCCGAGGTGCCTCTAACAAACCTTCATCGTGAAGAGATATTGGACATCGAAAATTTACCCGTCTATTATGTCGCATATACTCCTTGTTTCCGTCGGGAGAAAATGGCGGCGGGCAGAGATACCAGGGGCATTAAAAGGGGGCACCAGTTCGACAAAGTAGAACTTTATAAAATCATTCTCCCAGAGAACGCTGATAGAGAACTGGAAAAAATGGTAGGCGATGCCGAGGACATCTGTCGCAAACTGGCGATACCTTACCGTGTGGTGCAGCTATGTACTGCTGATTTGGGCTTTGCTGCTTGCAAAACATATGACATTGAGATGTGGGCTCCCGGATGTGACGAATGGCTTGAGGTTAGCTCCTGTAGCAACTGTAGTGATTTTCAAGCGAGGAGGGCAGGCATCCGCTATCGTCCCCAACCGGGTGCTAAACCACAGTTCGTTCACACGCTCAATGGCTCGGGGTTAGCTTTGCCGCGCGTCCTTATTGCTGTGCTGGAGAACTATCAGCAAGCTGATGGTACTGTATTGATACCCGAAGCACTAGAATCCTATATGAGCCAGGGTAGCTTGCTTTGATATGGCATTGTCGTCACCTATGCACGCATTGCTAAAAGATTCAAAAAAAGCGGCAGGTTTATAAACCTATCTCCTGAGCCACCAGTTCAAGATTCTCACTAGCATCGCCAAAGGTAAGCTCCACCGCTTTACTCCGCTTGAAATATAATGGCATATCATGGTCAACAGTCATGCCAATAGAACCATGAACATGCAGAGCAGTGAAGAGTATCTCCTGAATAGCCGAGCTGACGTAGGCTTTAGCCATAGCTACCCATTGAGCACAAGACTTTCCCTCAGCTAGCATCCAAGCTGTCTTATAGGTTGCCCAGCGGCATGCCTCCAGGGCTATAGCCATATCAGAACAGTAATGCTGGATAACTTCAAGGCTACCCAGGTGCACGCCAAATTGCACCCTCTCCTTGGCATAATCAATAGCCATCTCCACTGCACGCTGAGTGAGTCCCACTCCATCAGCGCAGATGCCTATTTTTGCTTTCTGAAGAACCTTCTCTATAACCTCCCAGCCCTTACCTACCTCTCCAATAATGTTGCTTTTAGGTACCTTAACATTGTTAAAGGTAACCGTGCATTGCTTACTCCAGTCAATCGTTTGAAGTATTTCAGTTTCGATACCTGTGCTTTTACCATCTACTAAAAATAGGGTGATACCCTCATCGGTTCTAGCAACGCAAATAATATAGTCAGCAATATGGGCATTGGGAACAAAAAACTTTGTGCCATTTATTATATAATTATCTCCTTGAGGAACAGCCTTCACCGTTATACCTGATGGTTCATAGCTATAGCTCGGTTCAGTGAGGGCTAAAGTGAGGATTAGATTCCCGTTACTAACCTTGGGTAGTATTTCTTGTTTTTGTTCTTCACTAGCAGCTTCTAAAATAGTTAAGCCACCAAGTACTACTGTAGAGAAAAAAGGGCCAGGGAGACAAGCTCGCCCCATCTCTTCTAATAGCACCGTCAAATCTAAGAAGTTACCATCGGCCCCACCATACTTCTCCGGAAATACCAATCCCATCCAGCCCAGCTCAGCCATGCCTTTCCACAATGCCGGTGGGTATCCTCTCTCGTCATTTCTTAACTCTTTGAGCATATTCGAAGGTCTGGGACAGTTTGCTGCCAGGTATTCCTGTGCCATTGTCCTGAGCATTTCCTGTTCTTCACTTAAATTAAAATCCATAGTTCATTCTCTCCTATTGCTTGATTTCTATTCTCTTGGTAGGCCCAAACCCCGCCTCGCTAAAACATTTTTTAATACCTCTTCAGAACCACCAGCGAGGGTATATCCTGGGGAGCAGAGATACGAGGCGCATACTTGACCTTTTATAGGCGCCCATGATGACTCTGCTCTGAGTAATGATGGAAGCCCCATAATCCTTGTGGCTGTATTAGCTAATCTTGTGCAAAAAGCGGTAGCATAGGCCTTCGCCATAGCAGCTTCTACATTAGGGACTTTACCCTGCGTAAGTACCCACGCCACTCGATAGATAAGCAGGCGACCTACTTCGAATTCTGTCCACAATTTGGCTATCTCCTGCCTTATCAGCGGGTCTTTGCTTAGTGGCTTGTCATTACGCTTTGTCTCCTTGACATATTCGGTTAAATCTACCAGTAGAGCATAATTAAACATTATCCTTTCGATCCCAGCCCGTTCATAATCAAGCTGTTCCATAATCTGATAGAAGCCTTTATTCTTAGTTCCTACCAGGGCTGACTTGGGTACCTTCACATCGGTAAAGAAAACCTCACACCACTCCTTGGAGCCGTTCATGCTTTCTACTCGTCTGATATCAATTCCGGGGAGTTTAAGGTCCAAAAGAAACTCGCTGCATGCCCTTGCCCCAGGTACACTGGGATCAGGGTCAGTCCTGGCTACTAAATAAAGGTAATCAGCAGTAGCCGCGCCACTTGTCCAAACTTTCTGTCCATTTAGAAGGAAATGGTCTTCTTTCTCAATGGCCGTAGTCTTTAGCGCAGCCAGATCAGAGCCAGCCTCGGGTTCGCTCATGCCTATACCAAAGGTTAGCTCTCCCTTAACCAGCTTAGGTAAAAAGTATTCTTTCTGCTCCTTGGTACCAAATTTCATAATGGATGGCCCCATTTGGCGGTCACCTGCAAACCAAGTGGGCATAAACGAATACAGCTGGCACTCTTCTTGAACGACAAGGCGGTCCAGGTAGCTCATCTCACGCCCACCATTCTCCTTGGGCCAGGTCATGCCGCACCATCCGTGCTCTGCCATCTCCTTGCTTAGCGCTTCCGCACCAGCCATATCCTCTTCCTTGCGCTCTATGAAAAACGAATCTGACATCACTTTGTGATTCCCCAACTTAATATGCTTCTCTATAACCTCTCGAACCTCTTCCCTCAATTCATCCTGCTCTTTAGTAAATTCAAACTCCATGTCTTACCTCCTTATATATTGGATTTAGTTAGCTCGCTCGACCTGCGAGTTATATACTACAGGGTAGATGTTAAGGTTAACGCTCTTTCTCCTTGATGTAAGGCCTCACTAGAAAAATAGCTACCTCGGTTTTGCCCAGGCTGGTTAGGATAAGTAGATTATAGTACTAGCTCCGTATAACTAACAAGGCATAACTACTGAGCGAAGTTCGAGGCCACCTCACATCAAATAAAAGAGAAGGAGTAAAAATATGTACTGTGGCAATGAAAGCATGAAGCCAGCATCATCAATAATCAGGGTATGATTTTAGGTCACTCCATCAGCGTAAGCTCGCTGGAAGGAATCATGCTAGCAACACTCTGGGAGCTGTCTGTTGCAGCCTACCAAATCGCATATATTCAGTTGTTAAAGAGCAAATGCTTTACCAGCCTAGAGGTATTAAAACCATGTGGTTATTAACTTTGCATAGTACGTCTTTCTAAGCTCATGGCTTTATTTGTTATAGGTCAAAGACGTCATCAATCACCTCAATTATACATTGCCTCTAATCTCCTTATCAAACTTAATAGAACTACGAATTACATTAAAATTATTATTACCGAAAGTAGTATCGTTGTTTTAAAAATATTTCTACTGAAAGGAAGAAACATAGCACGAGCTAGTCTAGAAGAATTCACCGAAGCGGTTTAGGAGCGCTATCTTTTAGTCAATAAGAGTGGGTGGTAGAAAGATATATCCAGGGATATATTAATGGCTTGTAGTGTGCCATTTGATTTGGGTTCAAACAAAAGCTAAAATTAGAATTAAATTTTACCAGGTCTGTTAAAGATGAAGTGTCCTTTTTGTGGCAAAGACTACTTGACTCAGGAAGAGGTGATAAGTTGTGTTCTCAACCACATGCGTGAGTCTCAAGAGGAGCAGACAAAGCAATCGCAGAGGCTTTATCTTATGCTTATGGCAAGTCAGCTTGCAACGGCTTCTCTAGCAACTCATTCATCAGCTAGTGAGGTGGTAGAAAGATTCGGTGAAATTTACGAGCTTTTAGAAAGCCTTACCCAGAAACCAGAGGTTGTGAGTGAAATTGAGAAGTGGCTAAAGGATAAAAGTAGCGGCGGCGAGCGCTAAAGCTCCATCTTACAGTATCAAGTTCTGCAGACTACCCATGACTAGTGCTGCTACTATCATTATTCCAATGGCTTTAAGAGTGTCTCTTGCTCGCAGTTCTCGAGCCAGTATAACGAAAGTAGCTACGCAAGGGAAAAACATGGCTAGAACCGTACTGCTGATAACCAACTGCTTAGCGGTTAATGCCAGGGGAGCCAGCATGCCCATAGCCACGTCTTTGCGTAAAAAACCAATAGATATGGCTACAACCATCTCCTTGGGCAGACCCCACAGCTTGGTCAATATTGGACTGGCGATGTTAGCGATAGCATCGAAAACTCCCAAAGTGTAGAGAATGTTTACTACCAGTACAGTGCCAAGGACTATGGGCAAAGCTTCCTTGATAAAGCCAGAGATACGCAGCCAGAGCTTCTCACCGACGACTCGCCACGGTGGCAGGCGATAGGGTGGAATCTCAACCAGGAGTTCGGGGTTGAATCCCTTGACAGTATGATTAAGAATGAGTCCTATGACAATCCAGGATATAAATAAACTACCATAGACCATGGCTACGTACTGTATGCCATGTTGTCCCACCAATCCTATTACCATAGCCTGCAAAGCCGCACATGGAATGCCAATAGAAATCAAAGTAGCTGCAATAAATCTTTGTTTACGGCTCTCCAAAATACGGGTTGCCATAACCGCGGGCACATTACATCCGAAGCCAAGGATGGTAGGGATAATGGCATAACCGTGTAACCCCAACCTATGCATTATGGTATCCATCAATACTGCCAGACGAGGTAAGTAACCGATGTCTTCTAATATTCCCAACGCCAGATAAAAAGAGAATATGTACGGTAATACCGCCGCCAGCGGTATATAGAGTCCAGTGCTAAGCAAACCGAAGGA
This sequence comes from Chloroflexota bacterium, assembly GCA_034190625.1. Lineage (GTDB taxonomy): Bacteria > Chloroflexota > Dehalococcoidia > GIF9 > AB-539-J10 > CG2-30-46-9. The sequence continues at coordinate 170 of JAXHSX010000124.1, read as the reverse complement.
CTGAAAATAGTCAATTTCCCCATTAATAAGGTTGCCTATCAAGATACCGTGCCAGAAACTTCCTGGCCCTAAGGCTAGACTCAGTTTCGTTAGCACAGGAGTCCATAGTAATTCGAATAAAGGATCGGTCACATAACCAATAATTCCCTCACCTATAAAGCGGATGAACC
>JAXHSX010000123.1:0-2879 GCA_034190625.1 Chloroflexota bacterium | reverse complement strand
GCTTTACCTTGGGCAGCCAGCCTAGCTCATTATACTCGGTATAGGCATAGTAAGAGAACTTGGAAAGGTGTCTGGGGTGTGCATGGGAAGGGTTGGCTGCCCAAGGTAAAGCTTAGCAGTGTTGAAGTCAGGGAAACTGAGGTAACTTCCTTGAGTAATCCCTTTTTCAAGCTTAAACCTGGCGAAGATAAGGATTTCATTAAAGCCATTTTGGCAGCCGCGAGGCGCAGCGGTAGTAATCAAGGAGAAGAAGCCGATGAAGCTAAAGCCTTTGCCGAGCTAGTAAAGAGCTCCCATTTCTGTGTAATATTTGCTGGTCTAGGTTTAACTTATGCCCTTGATGGGGATTTCCGCCTATTTGCTGAAATGGTGCAGGAATTTAACCTTGCAAACAGAATAGCAGTAATCCCCATGGTAGGGCACTATAATATGCGCGGTTTTAACCAATCTTTATATCAGCAAACAGGTTATGTCAACAAGATGAGCTTTGCTGGTGCTATCTCCCATGGAGATGAATATTCTGTCTTGGAACAAGTAAGAAATCACCTTGCCGACTGTGTATTGATTGTAGGATCGAACCCTTTCTCAAATTTGCCTTATTCTATTATGAAAGAACTACAAGGAGTGCCTGTCATTTGTCTTGACCCATTCGCTACCACTACCACAAAAGCTGCACATATAGTGATTGGAACGGCAATTTCCGGATTAGAGTGCGATGGCAGAGCATTACGAATGGATGGAGAGGAGATAAAAATGACTCAGGCAAAGGTGTCCACTTACCCTTCTGATGAGGAGGTTCTGGGACGTTTGCTAGACAGGCTAAGTCGATGAATTCTTCGAGAGGGACACAAGAAATTTCTCTTATTATTGTGACTCACAGAGACATTTTTCAGTGGGTGAGCCAGATAAAGGGTTTGAAGGAGCAATATCAGGAGCGATCAGCGGTAGCACGGTTATCACAGGATGATATGAAGACATTAAATATAGAGGATGATGATAAAATCAAAATTAGAAACGCTCTCGGCACCATGGTTGTTCAAGCGAAGCTGGATTCTAGCTGTCCACAGGGATTTGCCTTCATGCCGGTAGGCCATTACTCAAGCAGGCTGGTTGAATATGACCCCGCTAAAGCAAAATTGCCAGGTTTCAAGCGAATAAAAGTATCAGCCGAGGCCACTGAAGAAGAAATTACCACTATTACAGAACTGCAATAGTAATTAGGTAGGTATGTAGTTGCCGAAAAAGAAAGAACGCCTGCAGCCACTTCAAATATACCAACTGCTGCCCCGCACCAACTGCAAGCTTTGTGGTTATCCTACTTGTTATGCCTTTGCTTTTGCCCTGATGACCATGAAGAAAGAACCTGCTGATTGCCCCGAGCTTTTGCCAGATGCCCTTAGTAAAGTTATTAAGCTGTTAAACGAACACTTAGGGACAGGGCAGGTTATTGAAGGGACAGATTTTGTGATAGATAAAGAGAAATGCACTGGTTGTGGTGATTGCGTGGTTGTTTGCAACAAAGCACTGACAACCCTCGCTCGACCTGCTATGCTTGTATATCGTGAGGAAGTACCTCCAGTGCTTCAAATCGTAGACGGAACTATCCAAGTAATAAACTGGGATAGTTGTAAGCGAACACTGAAAGAAGTTAGTCTATGTAGCCTATGCCAAGAAAAGTGTCCTTTTAATGCTCTGGACTTAGTGACTTCATTGAGAGAAGGTGAAGATGAAGATGAAGAGGAACAATGGTAAAGGAGGCCATCCCTTCCTCCCATAGTATTTGGTAAGGGACAATTAGAAAGGAGGCCCTCCACTCCTCCCACCTTGTCTGGCGGGGGGCGTGAGGTTATTATGATAACTGTAGAAGATATTAATAAAACTTTCGCTGAGAAAGGGGTATACATTGAGCTTCCCCTACCGCCTGATCGAGTGGTGAAAAGCATTGAGATACTTGAGAAGCAAACTGAAGGTGATAACGTAAAGTTACTTCTAAATGTGAAGTTCATTGATGAAAGTGGCAGAGATGTTTCCGATATCCTCTTTTGTCACGGGAGAACAACGAGAAAGAGAATAAAGAAAACTGCACCACCACCACTTCTGGAGCGATTGAAATCGGAAATGCTCACTCAGCGGGAGAAGAGCACTTTTGAGAATGAAGCTGAAGCCGAGACTTATATAAAAGAGGCAATCAGTCATCTTCTTCAGGATAAGGGATACCACCCAATTGAGCAGGGGGAAATCGAGCTCTACTTTGAGAAAGAAGGAAGGGGGTTTTTTATTAACCTTGCGGTACGGTTAGATGAAAAGGCAGTGGAAAAGGCAAAGGGACTGGTAGAATTGAGGCGAAAGCACGGAAGTTCCTACGATTATGGACTCGTTATCCCTGCCTTTCAAGAATCATTAGGTCTTCCTCTGCACGCTCAAGAACGCTGGATGTTTACAAATGGAGAATATCTATCAGCACATCATATCGGGGTCTATGCTGTTGATAATCTAGATCCCAATAGAATTTATCCTTTTACTATATACCCTGGGGTCAAGGAGCTTATGAGATATTTTATGACTACTACGCAGCAGTGGTTACTCATCCGCAGTCGGTATGTTGTTGATAGAGCCAGGAAGAGGGATTCCAATTAACTCTCTTGGTGATTGCCTCTCTGGTTATCGATAGGTCCTCCTTAGGTGCTCTGTATTTACCCATAAATTCTCCCTAAAGTAATCTCGCATCTGAATCAAGTCCCTATCTAGTCACTACATTGACGGCTTTCCTGAACACAGAATACAATACGCTCCATAAATCTCTCAGGAGGTGAAATATGTCCCCAGAGGTAGAAAATGATGCCAAAAGCGATCCTGATAATTTATATGCCAGAAGGCTG
>JAXHSX010000122.1:0-3964 GCA_034190625.1 Chloroflexota bacterium | reverse complement strand
GTGCCTTTTCGCCTTCAGCATACAACGTTCCTCTACCGGAAGGCTGTTCTTCCCCAATGAAAAATATTAAATCATTCTTCTCCAGCCTTTTATAATAGAATTTGTTAGAAGGAAACTCTAAATCCCCAAGTAGGCCGTCTTTAATGGTAACCTTATTAGGAAAAAAGAAGTCCCACGGTTCTATTTCCCCAAATTGCTCTGCTTGAAGTTGGTCTCTCAGGGTATCTACTGCAGCTATGCCGACATTTCCGATTCCTGGCCAGCCAGCAATCAAAATCGGTTTTTCAAGCTCAGGTTTTCTATAAAGCTTAATTCCCATGTAACGTAGCGTAGAATTTTTTATTATCTCGGCGAAGTGTAAGCTCTACCGTATAACTTATTATGCACCTTTTTCATCGTGTAAGCTAATTCTAACCTTTCGAGTGAACCATTTCCAATCCTTGTGGCTCGAAGTTGGACTTGACGGCAGAATATGTTATTAACAGAATACTGAGAATGGAATAGCTTTAAATTATTTAACATTGCCGATGGTTTATATTATAATTAATAATAGGATAAACTGATAAGGAGTTTGCAGACATGGAGCTTTCACCACTGGCAAAGGAAAGGCTAGCAAGAATTGGAGAGCCATCTCAGGAAGAGAAAGATGAATTGAGACATGCTCAAGAGCTCTCGTCTCTTCTTTCTCCTTACTTCACGGGAAAGTTATCTGCTGAATCCCTGTGGACAAAGTTAAAGGAGTACAAGGATGAGGGTAAAGAATTTGTAATAAGGGAAGCTCAACTTAATCTTGCCGGTGCCATAAGCCTCGGAAGTAATGAGCTGGATTTTAACAGGTGCCGTGAGGGAATACTGGCTGTAGAGACGCTGAAAGATGACAGTAAATACAGCATTTTGGAAGCAAACCTAAACTCTATTCAAAGCCTGTACAAGCAATACAATCAGGAAAGAGAACAGGCTTTTGACGCCATAAGGAGCAATATAGAAAGGCAACTTGAGGCAGTAGCCCAGCAAGTAACACAAAAGACCGGGGGACAAGTTGATGTTAAAAGTTCTGCAGAGCTTAACGTAACATCCAGCCCACAGTGGAGAGAATTCATTTCGAAGCATGAAAACGAGTATCAGACGAGATTCCAGAGTTACCTGGTTAAGTTACGTGACAATCTGTAAGGCTATAATTATAGATTTGTTGGACTCTTTCACAGACCGTTGCGGTAGTCGCCGGGCCGATTATAGTTAATCGTAGAATTCCTTATAATTCTCCCTCAGTCATCAAAACATTTTTAACAGCTTTAAACAGCCCGTAGTTAGTAGCAGTAGATTCTTATCTTCAGTGTGAGCCGGAGAGGTAAGGATTTACATAAGAAGAAGTAAGGAAGTAAAGGGAGAAAAATAAGAAATTAGCAAGAATTGGGTGCTAATTCAGTAAGGGTGAGTAAGGATTCGGTAAGAAGTGGTGAAGATGCTGATTTCAGAAGAGGAGCGGGACTACTGACTTTTGACTGTTAATTGGGTGTAATCAATCTGTACCCTATACCTCTTTCAGTGCCGATTATCTCCGGGTCAGCTCCTGCCTCGACTAGCTTGCGACGAAGCTGATGAATACAACTTTTGAGTACAGTTATATCTTTTTCATATCCTTCACCCCACACTGTTCTCAAGATGTTCTCGTGGCGTAATACTCTTCCCGGATTCCTTGCCATGTGGCAAAGTAACTTATACTCAGTGGGCGTCAGATTAAATGGCTTTCCTTGTAAAGATACCTGGTGATTGGAAAAGTCAATGACAAGACTACCGGTGGTGAATGGAGCAGTGGCTTGGTCGAGTGTGATTCTACCATGGGTAATAACATTCTTAATCCGAGCAAGCAGCACTGCGGGGTCGAAAGGCTTGGCGACATAGTCATCGGCGCCCAGTTCCAAGCCTTTGACCTGGGATGTGGAATCACCACGGGCGGTCACAATGATTATCGGCACATTCGAGAATTCACGGATTTCCTTTAGCACTTCTATGCCGTCTATATCGGGTAAACCCAAATCTAGAATGATCACATCAGGAGTTTCTTTCTCCACCATGAGGGCAACCTCAGACCCTTTGGTGGTGGAGAAGAATTCAACCTCAGGCCAACGCAGCTTGAAGATGAGGGAAATTGCCTCTGTTGTTTCGAGGTCATCTTCGACAATGAAAGCTTTCATTTCCAGTCTAGCGCATTGATTCTAGGGATATTTGAATATCTACCCTGGCTAGGTCTCGATGAGATAAATTAGCGACAAATTCACCATCGCAGAACTTGGCATACATAGCATCGACTTTAGTATCATAGGTTATTTGCATTCTCTTTCCTTCAATTCCATATTAACGAAGTTGTAACATAATGTCCACCTTCCTTAGTATATATCATTTTAACATTTCTGCCACCATCCCCAGTAAAATTCGTTGGATGACATGCTCAATGTATATATAGTTAACTGCAAAACTCCTTATAATCCCCCTCCCCTGGCGGGAGGGGATTAAGGGGAGGGGGATTCACCCTCACGTCCCTTGCCAAATAAAGGGTGGGGTGGACGATGGACTCCCTCGTAAACCTCTCCCTTCAAGGGAGAGGGATTTTATATAAAATTATGCGGAAGACTATAATCGATTGTGACACACGGCTCCTATTCCTGTGAAGGCTCCTTTGCAGCCAGGGGCAAGGAAAATCCAAAGGTGCTGCCTTTGCCTGGCTGGCTACGGCACCAAATATTGCCCCCTTGAAGCTCGATTAATTGCCTGGAGATAACCAGGCCAAAGGCCAAACCAGAAAACTTATCTGAGTGGGAATAAGGCTGGAAAATGCCTCGTTGCTCTTCCAGAGGGATGCCAGGGCTAGTATCCTCTATTTCAATAACCAATGCATTTTCCTCTGCCTTAGCCCTCAAGCTTACTTGACCTCCTTCAGGAGTGAATTTGTTAGCACCGGATAACAGGTTTAATAGCACCTGGCTGGTGTGTTGCTCATCAGCAAGAACATCTGGCAGCAATTCTTCCAGTTCCAAGTGAAATTCCTGCTTTTTAGCGGCAAACATACCTGAACACTCACTCGTAAGCCTTCGGATTAGACGCTCTGGCTCTAATGGTATAAGGTTTACTTTAAGACGCCCAGTTTCACCTTTAGCCAGTTCCAAAAGTTCGTTGAGACGGTCATTCAAACTATGGGCGCCCTCGAGGATATTCCTGGCTAGCCTGGACTCATCTCCCCCTTTGGCCTCAAGTTGCTCCACAAGCAGGTTCCCCGATGATAAGACAGGAGTTAGAGGTGTGCACAACTCATGGGTGAGCATAGTGATGAAGCGTGCCCTTCTCTCCTCCTCTTGCTTGCGTGCGGTGATATCTATATAGCTTCCCAGAGTTGCCCTTTCTTTTCGGTATTCAATTGAGGTTACCTTTTCCATAATCCACGTTATTTGCCCATTCTTCCCTACCGCTCTATATTCATAAGCTTGTGTTTTCTCTCCCTTTAACATTCTTATGGCATTTTCTCGAACTTTCTCCCTATCTTCTGGATGGACGAGATTCAATGAGGGATTCTCTAAAAGCTCTTCTTGGGTATAACCGGAGTGGTACTCAAATTCAGGATTCACATATTTGAATTTCCCCTCTTGGACCACAAATATTCCTACCTGAACGTTCTCAAATATCTTTCTCTGTAGCTCTTCTTGTTGTTTGCGCTCGGTGATGTCATGCAATGTAATCACTCTGCCAGTCACGGAGCCATGCTGATCATATAGCGGCGAGATACGAAGGTCATAATAACGTTTATCTTCACCTTCACCAAGAGCGACCTCCGATTGTGTTTCCATTATCTCTTTATGCTGTTCAGTCAAGTCAGGCCAAAATGATAATATCTGGACAACTGGTTGCCCGATAAGTTCTGAAGCTGTTGAGCCAGTGATACGTTCAGCAGCGTAATTCGCAAACCGGGGAG
>JAXHSX010000121.1:0-5176 GCA_034190625.1 Chloroflexota bacterium | reverse complement strand
TCAGAGTAGCTGCTTCTCGATTCTGTACAATGGCACGAATTGACCTTCCTAAACGAGTTGTCCCCAGTATCCGGAAAAGCACTATAGCTATGATGATAGCAACAACAAAGGCTACTATGAAAGGAGCGCTTATTGATAATTCACCGACTCTTAACACTGTTGTCCCAAGAAAAGAGGGGACAGATTGATAGTCAGCGCCGTAGACTAGAAGTAAGCTGCTCTCGATTACGAAAAGTAAGCCTAAAGATAACTGTACCCCCATAAGTATATGCACGTTAAGCACTTTCTTGAATAGAAACTTAAATAGGAGATAGCCCAATCCGAAGAATATTGGTATGGTTATCAACATGGAGAGATAAGGATCAAGTTGAAAGGAGGTGTAAAGTGATAAGCAGATATACATTGCCAGCGCCAGAAAATTCCCATGGGCGAAATTCAACAGCCCGGTGACAGCAAACAGCATATTTAACCCTAGGCATATCAAACCATATACGGCCCCAATCATCACTCCTTGCAATATAGCTTGAGCTAATATATTTCCACTTACCATTTCACAGACCTAGTTACATGATAATTTACTACAAATTCAACTGGGAAAAAGCCACTGATGTTATTTATCATATTGACGACTTTCTTCACTCGGATTTTACCTCCCGATGAAAGCTTCGTTAATCATCTCATTATTAAGTAGCTGCTTGCTCTCTCCACTCAAGATAATATGTCCTCGCTCTAATACATAACCCCGTGATGAGACCATAAGGGAATACCTTACATTTTGCTCTGCGAGCAAGATAGTAACTCCCTCTCGATTCAACCTTTGTAATACCTTAAACACATCTGCAAGTAGCAATGGTGCTAGCCCTATAGATGGCTCATCGAGGAGTAAAATCCTTGGATTAGCCATTAGCCCCCGAGCTATGGCTAGCATCTGTTGCTCACCTCCAGAAAGCGTCCCTGCTATTTGCTTCTTTCTTTCTTCCAGGATAGGAAATAGTCGATAAACCCTCTCAAAGCTGGCGTTCAATTCTGATGGAGTGTGGTATATTTCTCCGCCGAGGAGAATATTTTCTTCCACTCTCATCCTTGAAAAAAGTTGTCTCCCCTCTGGTACTTGAATAATTCCTAATTTAACAACTTCATGAGGAGCCAAGGCACTTAAATCTATGCCATCTAATGTTATTTTGCCTGCTCTAAGTTTAAGCAAACCGGAGATAACCTTCATTAGACTTGTTTTGCCTGCTCCATTAGCTCCAACAAGGGAAATGAACTCACCTTCTTTCACTTCAAGAGAAACATCATGTAGTACTATTAATTCTCCGTAGCTTGCACTTACATTTTCGACTTTAAGCAAAATCAACCTCCGCTCCAAGGTAAGCGTCGACTACATCTTTATTCTTAATGATTTCGGAAGGTGTTCCCTCAGCGGTATTACAACCGAAATTTAGCACTACTACACGCTGGCAAAGGTTCATGATGATGTGCATGGTGTGTTCCACTATAGCGAACGTAATCCCCTCATCATTTAATTGATGGATCAATTCTATTATATCTTCTGATTCCAAGCGGCTTAATCCCGTCATCGCCTCATCAAGAAGCATCAACTCTGGCTGGGTAGCCAAAGCCTCCGCTACTCCGAGGATCCTTTGCTGAGCTGGGGGCAATGCTACACTAGATAGCTCGGCCACGGAAGCTAAGCCAACGCGCTCCAAGATTTCCCTTGCCTGTTTCACAGACTCTTTGAATGGCAAACGACTAAGCCCAGCCGTTAGAACGGTTTCAAGGACTGAAAATGAAGGAAGGGCCTGTAATTGCTGGAAGGTGCGACCTATACCAAGATAGCAAATCTGATCAGGCCGTAATCTAGTGATTTCCTTATCTTTATAAATTATTTGACCGCTATTCACTGGGTAGAAACCACAAATTACATTGAACATGGTGCTTTTTCCTGCACCATTAGGACCAATAATGCCCAGGATTTCTCCCTGCCTTACCTCTAGGGACAGGTTATTGAGTGCTATCATCCCCCCAAACTTTTTTGTTACATCATTAACGACTAGCATCTGCTCCTGTGCCTCCTATCCTAAGATATTTGGCATAGTGACAAGACCCCGAATAGCCAAGGTCTTGTCACTATCATTAGTCTTTTCTTTTACGCTACCTCGATTCATCAAAAACACAGGCACTCCCATGCATCCCTGACTCATAATGAGTAGACGAACCAGCAAAACATTTCACCTCTAGCTGCCGGTACTTTCATAGTTCGTAGTAGCCAGCCACCAATAATAATTTTACTCCCATTCCCCCATGAATCTTGGCTCCTCCCGAGTAGCAATCTCTGGCGGATAGAGGGTAAACTGATTACCATCTAAAGTCCATTGCCCCACACACATGATGGCATTTTCAGGGCTACCATCTGCTTTGAAACCCGATGTTGGGTAGTTAGACGGGTAAACCTGCCATGGGTCAGGAAACGTGATCTCTACCTCGTTTAGAGCTTCATTTATTGCTTCTCTATCTCTCGAGCCGGCATTTTCTATGGCTTTCGTCACGATATAAGTCATCTGTCCTGCGAGTGCTGCACGAGAATCGAATGCCAGTTCAGGGTGTGCTGCTTCCCACTTCTCCTTAAAAGCTTTCCAGGTGAGCTGGGAATCCTGAATATCGGGAAGGGCATAATCTCCGATGAAGAAATCAGTTCTTCCGATAGTAGCCTTAGCTACCTCAAGAGGGATAAGATCGCCCCAAAATCTCTTGTCAGCGCAGCCCGTGGGTGTTCCTATGGTAGGCGGGAAGTAGTTCTGAGCGTAGCAAGCTTTGTGCCAAAGGACACCAGTCGCACTCATGGGGATTATAATCGCCCAAGTAGGTTTGGCAGCCTTAAATTTCAATACTAAAGGAGTTAGGTCTGTTGCTTTGTTGGAAACGGTCTCAGTTAGCACAATGTTGTCGCCATAGCCCAGTTCCTTAAGCCTCTCTACGCAATGTTTGGTCACACCTTCACCATAGCCTGTCTCTTCAGACCAAATAGCAATCCTACTGGTATCGATACCCCAGTTCTTATGAGCATAGTCAGTAAACTCAGCGTAAACGTTCCCTACCGTCGACGTCAATGGATGCAAGCTATGCATATATTTGCGACCCTTTTCGAATTGCTCATCCTCACCTGTATTAGCCATCCACGGCATCCCATAGTTTTCTATTATTGGAGCTTGAACTTCAACGATATGGGTGACCAATGAGCCTATTACAAGTACAATTGACTCGTCAGCGCAAAGTCGCTCCGTCTCTGTCCCTGCTGTAGTTGGGTCGCTACAATCATCAGCCAATACTAGCTCTACCTTCGCTCCATCGAGGCTTTTAATTCCACCAGCAGCATTAATTTCATCCAGTGCAAATTCAATGGTATCTACAAATTTTGTACCTACAGGTCCTAGACCTCCTGATACAGGTATCACGGCACCAATCCTTACTACATTTTCTCCCTCTTTTGGTGCACAGCTAGCCAACGAAGAAACCAACAGCACTACAATTAACGCAAGTGAAATCCAACGAGCCAATTTAGAACCATACTTACTTTTCATCTTTCCCTCCTTGTTATCATTTTTTAAATTTAGCCAGAACAGCAGCCAACTACATCCCACACCCCCTTACCATAAGTAGACTGCTTAATTTTGACTTTCCTTAGTCGGCTGATACCACCAAACTAATACATTTCTTTCACATCCTTCACTTTTATTGAAGCACCCCTGCGTTCATGAGTTCTATGAAGTCTTCGTCACTCAGTTCTAAAATGTCCTTGCAAATATATTCGGTATGCTCACCCAAACAAGGTGCTCCCTTATTCACATATGACGGGGTTTTAGATAACTTAAACCCTAAGCTATCAACAGTATGCGGTCCAATTTCCGGGTGATCCAATACCCAGTAATGGTTTCTAGCACACAGTTGAGCATCACTGAACAAATCACGAGCATTCTGAACTATCGCTGCTGGTAACCCAGCAGCTTGCAACTTGGCCATTGTTTGCTCCGGGGTGAAATTTAGTGTCCATGATTCCATTAATTTGTCTAATTCTTCCTCATTTTGCTTTCTGCCTAAAAAAGTAGCAAATTTGGGATCTTTCAAACACGGCATTTTCCCCCCTGCTATAACGCAAAAAACCTCCCATTCCGTCTCATTAAGTATTGAGACAACACACCATCTATCATTGCCTTTGCAGCGATAAGCATTATGTGGCGCGGCGTAAGCATAACGATTCCCCATCCTCTCCCAAATGCGACCATTAACACTCTGATCTAGAAGGACTGGCGTCATGAATTGCAAACCAGTCTCGAACTGTGAGAAATCGAGATATTGCCCTTTCCCAGTTTTATACCTATAGTCTAACGCAGCGATTAAAGCAGCCGCACCGTATCTGGGCACAATACTATCGGTATAAGCTGAATAAACTAAACATGGTGGACGATCTGGATAGCCAGTTAAGTATCCATGTCCACTTAAACCAACCAAGTGAACCCCGAAACCGGGGAGGGTAGAACGAGGTCCTGTCTGCCCTTGCATACTAAAGCTAGCCATAATAATACTCGGATTTATCTCTTTGACTTGTTCATAGCCAAATCCCCACTTTTTTAGCGTTCCTGGACTAAGACTTTCAGCTAGAATATCAGCCCTACTTATTAGTTTTTTCATGACCTCTCTCCCTCTAGGGAGATTCATATTGAGGCCCATACTATAGTAGTTGCAATTGAAGTTGGTTAGAGTCCCACTACGATTTATACCTTTTATGTTATCTTTAAAAGGCGGATCTAGTCTAAAAACCTCGGGGCGGCTTATAGATTCTACCTTTATCACTTCTGCGCCATGGTCAGCCAGATATCTTAGTGTCAAAGGCCCAACCATGACCCAAGTAAGAGCTAAGACCTTAACCCCAGCAAATACGCCCTTTTCCTCGGTGCTCATCTACTTCTACCTCTAAATTACGCCATTTTGTTTTAATATCATCAGCGCTTCCGTTGAATACCCTAGCTCTTCTCCCAATATCTGCCTATTGTGCTCACCAATAAGTGGTGCCCGACACTTAAATTGGCAAGGGGTCCCGGAAGCCTTAACAAAATTTCCCGGATATGTAAGAGTAGTCCCTAATTCAGAGTGCTCTATATCTACCCAGAAGTTGCGA
>JAXHSX010000120.1:0-6584 GCA_034190625.1 Chloroflexota bacterium | reverse complement strand
TACCGCGTGGGGAAGATGTCCTGCCCCAATACTGAAGAAATCGCCGTCCCCTCCTATGGCTATTACTGTTAGTTCGGGCCTAGCCAATTTCGCTCCCTGGGCAATAGCTATTGCTCGACCATGAATGCTATTAAGGCCGTAGGTATTTACATAAGCTGGGATCCTTGACGAGCAACCGATCCCGGAAACAACAAAGGTTTGATGATTAGGTATCCCGAGATTAGGCAGCGCTCTTCCAGTGAGGGCACTGAGCAGGCCAAAACCCCCACATCCTGGACACCAGACAGGCTTCACTTCTGTTCTATAATTGGCAGGTCTCGTCATCTTACCATTTCTGTTATCGGCCAAGTCAGCTCTTCTCTACTAAAGACTCGTCCGCCAGCCCTGGAGTAAACCTCGGTTCTCCTAGGTAAATCTATCTGAGAACGGAGATAATGATAAAGCTGACCAGAATAATTCAACTCTACTACCAATAGCTTCTCGGTCGATCCTAGAAAGCTCTCGACCCTCTCCGGTAGAGGGTGAATTAGCTCGGGAACACAAACCTTGATTTCATCCTGCAATCCCAGGTCTTTAACCGCTTCCAGAACAACCTGAGCAGAAGAACCCCAGGTTATTATCCCTTTACTGGATTTCTCTTTCCCGAAAACTCTGACCAGCTCATCTCTGTGGCAGAGAGGCGCAAGCTTCTTCCATCTTTTTTCGTGAAGGCTTTGATTGGTCCCAAAACCGAAAGATGGTGCTCCCTTCTCGTTGTGACTAAGGCCAGTAGTTTGATATATAGATTTCTCATCGCCCACAACCGCCATTGGTGAAATAAAATCTTCCGTTAATCGATAACGGTGATAATCATCTAGAGTATCTTTGGCAGGTTTTTTCCTCTCCGTAATCGGATAGTCTTTTTTTAAAAATTCACTATTAGTCGCCACAAGAGTCTGACCGAGCCATTGGTCAGAAAGGAGAATAACCACAGTCTGAAAATAATGAGCGATGTTCAAGCTCTCTATAGCTAAGTGATAACACCCTTCCACATTAAAGGGAGCTATAACAACTCTTGGAGCATCCCCATGCCCGCCGTAGATAGCGTGGTTAAGGTCTGACTGTTCTGACTTGGATGGAACGCCTGTGGAGGGCCCACCACGCTGTACATCAATAATCAACATTGGAATCTCAGCAGCTACAGCCAGCCCCATCATCTCGGTCATCAGGTCGAATCCTGGGCCGCTGGTGCTAGTTACTGGCTTTGCACCAGCTAAGGAAGCCCCGACAGCCAATCCAACTGCGGCAATCTCATCCTCTGCTTGAAGAAAAACACCCTCTACTTGAGGAAGTCTCTTTTGCATTTCCTGCATAATTTCTGCTGCGGGTGTAATAGGATAACCAAAGAATATTCGACACCCGGCATGTATTGCCGCCCTCGCCATGGCAGCACTACCATGTAGAACAAGTTTAGCCGAATTGTTCGTTGCTGGAGCCAGCCTTAAGTCAGGAAAAGAGAATTCAGAAAACAAATGCTCTCCCGCTTCGAAAGCCAAGAGATTCTCTTTCTTCAGCAGGCTTAGTTCTTCGTCCTCTTCAATATCCTCCTTCACCCGGTCATCAGGAATGTCTAGAATTCTCATCACTAATCCCATCGCCACTATATTCTTGCTCAGAGTCGACCCTGTCACCTCTTGACTTTTCCTGGAAAAATCGACCTGAAAAGATTCCTGCGATAAATTGATTCCCCTTACAGGATCTTTTTCGAAGAGGATCAGAGTGTCTTCTCTGAGTTTCAATTCTTGCTCAAACTCTAAATACTTTTCCCAATCAAAACACACCAACATATCCAGGCTATCTTTTGGCAGGGAGAGACAATTGGCATCTAAACCCAGTTTTACTGCTGAACCTCCACCCCTTATCTGCGCTCCATAATACCTGGGCATCTGGCTGAAATAGCCTTGTAAGGCAGTAAGCCTTTGTAGTAAACTGCCAACCACCATTACGCCATCGCCACCAGCGCCAACGATTCCAACGGTTAAATTATCCCTCATTCTTCTACTCAGCAATATTATGGCGACTGAGCAGCTCGGAACAACCCATCATAAATCCTTTAAGAAGGGTTGTTGCCAATTTTTGTAGTTTGTGCCAGTCTCCTGCGGTAGGCCGTGATAATGTCATGCCGGCGCAACACTCCAACCAATCGATTCCTATCATTCCGATCCACAATGGGGATGCGTCCATAATCTTCTGCAGTAGCTCCCAATACTTCATATAACGATTGGTCTGGATAAGCTACGAAAGGTGACTGGATAGCAATATCGCCCACAGTAAGCTCAGCCTTCCCGCTTCGCAAAGAATTCTCCACGTCTGTTAATGTAACCACGCCAACTAAAGACCCATTATTGTCTAGAACTGGGCAACCATGGTGGCCTGTATCGCGCAACATAGTACTCAGCTCTTCCACAGCCATAGTGGAAGGCACTGTGGGAAAGTTACGTGTCATCACATCTTCGACCTTGATAGCCCTCATAACATCATCCATTTCTTCATGTTGAATGTCCAATAGACCTTCTTTAGGAAAATCCATATGCTCGACAAAATACTGGTTAAAGTCGAGGCGAGTAGATAACTCGACATGCTCGATGGAGTCGGAAAGGTTATTAGCCATCTGCCAGTAATTTTTGGACAAGAGAACCATGGAAGCTCCCATGCTGGCAGCATTACCTAATGATTTAACAATACTCAGATCGAGTCTAGGAATAAGACCGATACGCATAGCACTATAAGGGCTAACGTAATTTCCGAGCGCGCCGGCGAGATACACATGGCGGATATCTTCAATCCCGATGTGCATTTCATCCATTAAGATCTTCACACCAGCCGCGATAGCGCCTTTCGCGAGCTGAAGTTCACGAACGTCTTTTTGACTGAGGTAGATCGGCTTGTTATCGTAGCTTTCCTCTGCGGAAGCGACGATAAACTCATAGGCCCCCGATCGCTTGATTATTCTGGAATTCAAGCCCTCTGCTGTTTCCCCCTGAGGAGGACAAATCAAACCTTCATAATCAATGATGCCGATCTGTAAGAGCACGGCAACTAACTCCACCAATCCACTCCCGCAAATCCCTCTCGGCTTGATATTACCGATGACCTGATAAAGTAAACGGCCATTCTCGAAACTGACGCCTTCGATCGCTCCAGCCCTGCCAATCATCCCGTGTGAAATTCTTGCGCCTTCTAAAGCCGGGCCGACAGCAGTAGAGCATGTCAGCAACCTTTTACGATTGCCGAGGAAGATTTCTCCGTTAGTGCCGAAATCCATCCCCAATACGATTTCATCATCTTGTTCCGAAGCGCCAGAAGCGAGGATGACGCTGATCATATCTCCTCCAAGATAGCCAGATCTGGCGGGCATCACGTAGAGCAGTGCTTCAGGGTGTAATTCGAGACCAATGTCTGCCGCCTTCACGATCAGACCATCTGTTAAAACAGGTGGGAAAGGCGCTTCGGCGATCCCAAGTGGGGGTAATTTCAGCGAAAAATGCTGCATGATAGTATTGCCCGCAGCGACGGCAATAAAGATATCGTTTTGGTTCAGTCCGCCTGCTTTCAAAAGGCGTGTAATAAGCTGGTTCAGATCCTTGATAAGAAGATTATACAAATTCTCCAAACCATTCATGTATTCTTTGACGTACTGAAGGCGGCTGATCACATCTGCGCCATACTTTGCCTGGCTGTTTAGGCAAGAGGCGACAGCAACTTCACGCCCGTCCGTTAAATTGATCAGCTTTCCTACCAAGGTGCTCGTACCGAGATCGAAAGCTAACCCGTAGTGTCGATTCACTTCCTTCCAGCTTTGCCAAGCCATCAGGCAGTGTTCATGGAGTACTGCTGTTCCCCGAGACTTGGTTCTTTTTAACACCTTGGGTAACATGCGAAGGCAATAAAGCGGAGCTTTCAGGTCCTGGTATCCGTAACCCATCGCCAACTTGATCTGATCCAGATCAGAAAGCCCCTCCTCCTGGGCTTTTGGGGACAAAGTGACAAGCCGCTTGTTTACAAGTGGCTCAATATGCACTAGAGGCCGATGTCCGGTTTTAAGAATCTGGAAATACTCTGCGCCATTCGCAGCTTCCTCGGTGGAAATGACTAAATCATGATTCACCTCAGTGCGGCAAGCGAGGCGGATTCCCTTTGCTAATTCCTTCTCGTCCAGGAGCTCCCTTTCCACTTTGGATGGAGGACCTATTGAAGAGAGGACTTTGATTTTGCATTTGCCACATTTTCCCAGTCCGCCGCACTCTCCGTTTAGCTTTATATCCGTATTTTGCAATGCCTTAAAGACAGTCTCTCCCTGGCAAACTTCCAGCCAGAGATCATCAGGTAGAACATTTAACCAGACATATCTCGTTTTGCATTTCTCAGATGGAAGAGGTCCGACAAAGTGTTCCTTCCTAGATTTTTGATTCTGTATATTTTTCATATTCGCTGCTCCCATCAGAGCCAGAGCTCGGTAATGGTTTATTCAAAATCTTCCATATTTTAAAAGTCCGAGCTAGATCAACTCGATTAATTTTTTTCCCAGATGCGAATAATCCACATCGATGATATCCAGGGATAGCTCCAAGAATTCGGCCACTTTGACAGCCTCGGGCACAAGATTTGGATCTGATGGCTGCCGTACATAGAGCAATCTCCGATAATGTTGAAAACAATATCTTCTCATTTCCTCGTCATCTAGTTCCAGAGGCTTTATACAATATTGTTTGAAGTTGATAATAAGTTCTTTTTCAAGAAAATATGTCCCTGCCATCTCATCAACGAGTTTCTGGAATCGCTCAGTTCCGAGAAGCATTTCGTAGCAGTAATGCCCGGGCACCTTAATCACCCCGTGCTGTTCGCAGAGGTCGCTGATACCCGGGAAACACTCGCCGTAAAGGCATATGACTCGCTCACCTCTTTCTTGAGCAGAAGAAATCTCTTTCAGCAAGCGATCCCTCAGATCTTGTGGCTTCAGATGCAGATTGGCTGGCAAATAAGTCAATCGTAGATCGGGATATCTATTTTTCAGTTGAAGATACTCCAGCGCCGGTTTGAAGACTGCACAAGCAATTATGCGGGTGATTTTAGCATTTTTTTTCGATGGTGTGGTATTAAGCATTTTGTATGCCTGGGAAGGTCTTCTCTACCTCAAGAACTAAATCCGGGTCCAAACGCCCTTTCTTGCTCTCTTCCAAGATTTTGTGAACCGTGTCTTTGGCGCGGCTCGACATGTCAGGCCGGCCCTGTTCTTCCCAAATATCGAAGTTGCAACGCACGCTCAGATTAGGATAGAAGAATTCGTCCATCATATGTTCGACGGTGTGATCTTCCATGACATAATTTCCGCCAGGTCCAACCTTCTGAATCACATCGAAACCCATGGTATCTTCATTTACCTTGACGCCACTAAGTACTCTCTTAACCATTCCAGCGATTTCATTGTCGATAACGTACTGTTCATAGGAGATAGAATTCCCTGAATCCAGCATTCCAGCCGCCAGATGGATGTAATCTGCTCCAGCCATGGCCACCATCAAATTGGAATAACTCTTCTCTATGCCGGCCTGGATGTTAGGTCTTTTAGCCTCGGTAACCCCTGCCGAAGCGTAAATGGGCAGATTGTAGAGCTTCGCCAGTTGAGTTGCAGAAGCATTCATCATCGCCATTTCCACTGAGCCCATAGTGAACTCCATCTTCCGCAAGTCCATAACTGTGGGCACAGCGCCGTAAAGCATCTTAGCTCCTGGAGCGAATACCTGAGCTAGAGCCACACCTGCCAGGGATTCAGCATGCATTTGGGCAAGTGTACCAGCTAGAGTCGCAGGTGAAGTTGCTCCAGCCATAGTTGCTGGGGCACAAGTAGCGGGAATGCCATGTGTAGCGCAAAAATTAAGGATATCTAGTGTTTTGGTTTCAATGGTAAGAGGGCTTATGGGGTTGGTAATCACCGAAACAAAGGGCTTTTCTCTGAGTTTATCTTCGCCTCCTGCGATGAAACTGGCTAGTTTCCACGTTTGCTTAACGCCTTCCAAGTCATCGCAGCCCCCCATTACGTGTTTCGTGGTGTGATCGAAAGCGTGGTAAAAGTCGTTCAAGTGATATGATAGAGGTTTCAAAGCGTGTGCCTGGCAGGCAATGACATAAAAACGGATATAGTCCAGGTGATCCACGAGAGTGGCAGTGCGAACCACGTGTCTTAGCATAGTATAGTGATGATTACCTGTTCCTATATTAAAAATACGGAACACCCGCCCTCCGTTGCCGAAGTAGACATTGCCTTCTCCCAGTTGTAAGTCATTCTGACCATCTCGGGAATAGAGAGTGAAGCGAGAGGGGGCGCGTTTCAAGACTTCATCCAACCAGTCTCCTTCAAAGCGCACTCTCTGATTGTCACGGTCGACCTGAGCTCCTGCTGCCTTCAATTTGGCAAGGAAGCCGCTGTCATCTATTTTAATCCCGACATGCTCCAGTATGCGTCGCCCTGTCTGGTCGATCTGCCTTACATCTTCGGTTGTAAGTGGTCTATATAATGGCAAACTCGTTCCCATAATTGAACCTCC
>JAXHSX010000012.1:0-6671 GCA_034190625.1 Chloroflexota bacterium | reverse complement strand
ATGAAAGGCAAGGATGTAGCTCAGGAGTTGCAGAGCAGAGGAATCACCATTAGAACAGGCGATATTCCTTCACTGGCAGAGGAAGCATCACAAAGTTATAAAGATATTGCTGAAGTTATCGACGTTGTTCACCAAGCCGGTATTTCTAAGAGAGTAGCTATGGCAGTCCCTATAGGTGTTATCAAGGGTTAGCAGAAATGTCATTGCACGCGGAGCAAGGTAATCTAATTCAAATAAAACTCCCCTCTCCTCAGCTAAAAGGAAAAACTTCACTAGAAGAGGTAATAGCCAGACGCAGGTCAGTTCGCCGATACAAACCGGAACCACTAACTCTGTTACAAGTAAGTCAAATACTCTGGTCGTCTCAAGGGATTACCGAAGCAGGAAAGCTAAGAGCAACGCCCAGCGCCGGAGCTAGTTATCCTCTGGAAGTTTTTATACTCATTGGCAAACAAGCCATAACTGCCAGCTCTAGTGAAGCTAAACAATCTCTGTATAAGGAGGATTTATCAGCGGGCATTTACCACTATGAAGTGGATACTCATTCACTGAGATTGCATCTACAAGGCGACTTCAGATTAGATCTAGCCAGAGCAGCTCTGGATCAAGGATTTATTGCTTCCGCGCCCGTAGACATTGTTATCTGTACCCTCTATTCCCGTACTTGTTATACCTATGGCAAACGAGGTGAGAGATATATTTATATAGAAGTAGGACATGTAGGTGAAAACATCCACCTCCAAGCCGTAGCCTTAGGACTGGCCACAGTAGAAGTTGGCGCTTTCAATGACGAGGAAGTAAGGAAAATTCTTGCTGTAGAAGAAGCAGTTAAACCTCTATATATCATGCCCATTGGCAAGCCACGATGAAATAAGATCAATTATGATACTCGTAACATCTGTACATAGCTTCCTATCCATCTTTGCTCACGTATTAGATCATTTAAATTGCTCGGTGGGTATGTTGATATAATGTTTGATATAATAGAGGCAATGCTAGTGAGCCATGTGTGAAAGGATTTGAGAGCATATGGACATTTAACTGATTCACTGCTATTTACAGCATAAAACCAGAGGAATAAAATGGAGATAGAAAGGAGGAATAGAACATGAAATCAAAGTTAGTTCCGATCTGTGTAATTATTGCCATCTCGCTCTGCCTCTTCGGTTGTTCCTCAGCCCCGAAATCAGTATCTGTAGATGCTTCCTATGATGGCAAAGAAGTCGAACTTGGAGTCGGCGATTCCCTGCTGGTAACTCTAGAGTCTAACTCCACAACAGGCTTTTCGTGGGAATTGGCGAAAATCAGTGACGAGACTGTATTGAAACAGATACATCAGAAATACGAGGGACCTGGATCTGGAGCTCCTCCTGGAGCCGGTGGTCAAGAGGTATGGACATTCAAGGCATTTAAAGACGGCACGAGCAGCATATCTATGGAATACAGCCGACCCTGGGAGGGCGGGGAGAAAGCAGCTGAGACATTCAACCTGACCGTAATCGTTAAATAGAGTGTCACAAAGACAGATACTATATCCTTCCTTACCCAAGACATGTGGAACACGGTATCCATAACTAACGATATTGGTATTAGGTTTTCTATTTTCGGATGATTTAGGTCTTAGTATGACTACTCACCGCATTGAAGCGTTAGTCGATGGCGTTTTCGCTATCGCTATGACACTGTTAGTTCTGAACCTTGCTCTTCCGGAAGTGGGGAAAGGATTAACACATGCGGCGTTAGATGATCTGCTGTTTGGACAAGCAGATAAGTTCTTTAGTTACGCAATAAGCTTTATTCTTCTGGCTATCTTCTGGATCAAGCATCACCAGCAATCTCATTTTATCAAACGGACCAACGGCCAACATCTCTGGATAAATGTCTTTTTCCTCATGTTTGTAGCTCTCATTCCTTTCTCTACTTCGCTGGTTGGCGATTATAACAACGAATCGCTGGCACACATATTCTTTGGTGCAAATATACTCATATTAGCAACCATTCTTAGCTTTAATTGGTTTTATGCCACGAACCATCATCGTCTAGTTGACCGTGACTTAGACCCTCGCGGTATAAGCGAGGGGAAAGATAAGGGATTAGTTGCAGTGGTTGTCTCGATTTTGGCGATTGGACTATCTTTCGTGATTCCACAAATATGTTCATACATATACATATTAATTCCGATTCTCCAGGGAGTGATTAGATGGCGACCCTGAAAAATGAGCAGCAGTACTGCATACAAAGAGATAGCCTAAAGCCAAACTCGAGTATTGCTTAACTGTGATAGCAATAAACTCTCCCTTTATACTGGACATTTTTCAGCTTCCTTTTGTCTCTTCCACGTAGCTGCTTGAGGCAACTCTACATGGTGTACTCCTTTTTTTAATATCGCTCAATTCTAGAAATGGTATGCCGCATATCTATTCCCAGCAACTTAGCCTACATAAATAGGCTAGTGTTATACTAAGCTTAAAATAATGGTAGATTAGTAGAAATGAATATTGGTGTATGCAAGCTGGAGCTTCGTCTTCCTGAAAACGAATCCCTTAAAGGTAAGCGTCGAGTAATTCAATCCATTATTACGCGGTTGCAGAATAAGTATAACGCCTCCGTAGCTGAAGTAGATAATCAAGGCTTATGGCAACTGGCTACCTTGGGTATAACATGTGTCAGCAACCATAGGAGACACGCCAATGAAATGCTATCCAGTATGGTAAATTTCGTAGCCCAGAATTATCCTGAAGTAGAACTGCTAAGCTCGGAAACAGAGGTTTTCTCAGCCTTTTAGGGTTGGATGGATACTCATACCTTTGTCAATTACCTTGTAACTTTACCCAATTACAGGCAGCAGATTATTCATACCCAACGTATCCCATCTCAAGCTGCCATATATGCCATGCCAGAGAAATCTCTCAGTCAATCTCTTCAGGCACGTCTGGAATCTCTGGGCATATCCTCTCTTTACCATCACCAAGCGGAAGCAATAAACGCCATTTTTGCCGGCAAGAACGTAATAATAGCCACACCAAGTGCCAGCGGCAAAACTCTATGTTATCACCTGGCAACGCTTGAGGCAACTATAAATCACACGAATAGCCGTGCCATTTACCTTTTTCCCACCAAGGCTTTGGCGCAAGACCAGTTGCGCAGCTTAAAGGAAATCGCCTGCCCCGAACTCCTTTCTGAGGAAGCTGTGGCTACTTTTGATGGCGATACGCCGCGGTCTGAAAGAGCAAAGATAAAAAGACAAGCTAAAATAGTGCTCACCAATCCCGACATGCTCCATCTCGGCATATTACCCAATCATCAATCCTGGGTTCGGTTATTTCATAACCTGAAATATGTGGTGATAGACGAAGCACATGTTTATCGAGGTGTTTTTGGCTCCCATGTAGCTAATGTTTTGCGCAGGCTGCGGCGGATTTGTGCGTTTTATAACTCCAAGCCTCAATTTATTCTATGCTCGGCAACCATTGCCAATCCCCAGGAACACGCAGAGAGGCTCACTGGCTTGCCTTTCGAAGCCATTATCACCGATGGCTCACCGCATGGTGAAAAATACTTTGTGTTTTGGAACCCACCAACAATCAATGAAGCGAAAAGTAGCAGGCGTAGTTCCAACAGCGAAGCTGCTTTCCTTTTCAGCAAGTTAATTGAAAGTAACATTCGTAGTCTCATCTTCGCCCGTACTCGCAAATTAACCGAACTTATTTATATCTACGCCAGGGAACAATTATCACCTTCCCTGGCTCAGTTGATCAGTCCATACCGCGCTGGATATCTTCCCGAGGAAAGACGTCAAATTGAACGTAGGTTCTTCGATGGTGAGCTTCTGGGATTAGTAGCCACTAATGCTCTGGAATTGGGCATAAACATCGGCGACTTAGAGGCTACAGTCCTAACTGGCTATCCAGGAAGTATCGCCAGCACCTGGCAGCAGGCAGGACGCAGTGGGAGAAGCAAAGATACTTCATTGAGCTTCCTTATCGCTCAGGACAACCCCCTAGATCAATACCTCATGCGCCAGCCTGATTTTCTCTTTAGTAAAAACTTCGACAATGCCCTGATTGATCCTGACAATCCCTATATTCTTAAGCCTCATCTCCTCTGTGCCGCATGGGAAAGACCTCTGGACGAGAAAGACAAGGAGTTCTTCGGTTCAATCCCTCTCTCTTCGAGGGAGAGGTTAGGGGATAATGAGCTTTCTTTGTTAGCTGAATTAGAACAAGAAGGCACTCTGAAAAGACGTCAGGAAAAGTGGTATCCCTCTCCTTCTATAACATATCCCGCTCAGGATGTAAATATAAGGGCAACACAGCAGGGTTATACTATAATGGACTCTTCACGCGGATGTCCGCTTGAGACCGTAGAAGCCAGCGTTGCTTTCTTTCAAATCCATCCCGGCGCCATTTACCTCCACCAGGGTGAATCCTATCTTATTACAGAACTGGATTTACTCGGGCACACCGCTTGGGCAGCGCCAACTTCCGCAGATTACTATACCCAAGCTATGGACATAACAGATGTGAGGGTGGCCACACTCACTCACTCTCTCCCTTCAAGGAAGAGGGAAAAAGTGAGGGTAAAGGATCATCACGAGACAAAGGTATATTTTGGCGATGTCGAAGTTACTACGAATGTAGTTAGTTTCAAGAAGAAAAGACAACTAACCGAGGAGGTCATCGGGCAGGAGCCCCTTGATTTACCACCACAAGACTTCCCTACTAAGGCTTTGTGGTTTGATTTGCCACAGAAGGCAATCGACAAAATAGCCCAGGTCGGGCTCGATTTCTACGGTGGATTACATGCCTGTGAACACGCTTCCATTGGCATACTTCCCTTGTTTGCCCTCTGCGACAGGAATGACATCGGCGGCGTTTCCACCCCATTCCATCCTGATACTGGCAGGGCACAAATCTTCATCTACGATGCTTATCCTGGAGGCATTGGCATTGCCGAGAAAGGATTTGAACTAATAAGCGAACTCTGGCAAGCTACCTTGAAGGTGGTTAAAGAATGCCCCTGTGCCGATGGCTGTCCTTCCTGCATTCAGTCGCCCAAGTGTGGCAACAATAACCAGCCTCTGGATAAAAAAGCCGCCGAGATAATCCTTGAGGAGCTGGTAAATTAAACATCGGCACGTATTGCTGTTAAGACATACGAGGAAAGTGAGAAGGAAGAAAATGGGCAGCTGTTGCGTTCACTGCACAAAATAGCGTTTTGTGTAATCGTTCTTTTTCTCCGAAGTCCCAGATCCTTAAACCCGAAGATGGATGCCATTCACCGTTAAATAAGTCTGCGCACTAGGTGATGGACAAGAAATAATATGTCAACTTGCCCAGCCAATTACAAAGCTCCCTCACCTGACCGTAAGAGCTTAGGTTTATCTTCTCTTTAGTGCCAATAGAGATTATAATAATCTTGGAAGAATAGTTTATTTATAATAGTAATGAGTCCAGAGAAGAAAGAGAAATATTGGATAAGAATTTAGAGAGTTGAAACTGATTTGCTTCAGTTTGGCATCAGTACTGGTTCAGTGAGAAAGTTTACCAAAGCAAGTGAGGAATGCTAACCCAGAGAGTCAAGATAAACTACGCAAGGCTAAGACGTAACTATGAACCGACCCGCATAACTATGTAGCGCAAGAATCTTGGAACAAGAATAAGAATTATAAGGTAGAAATTCTGCCACGAAAGGAGGTAAACATGGTAAAAATTACTGAAGAGATGAAGAGTGCTATAGAGAAGCAAAAGGTAGTTGTAATAGCTACTGTCAATGAAGCAAGGGAACCTAATGTGGTCCCTATTGCCTATAAAAAGGTACTCTCCGAGAATGAACTTCTACTGATGAATAACTTTATGAGGAAAACGGAGGAAAACCTAAAAATGAACCCCAACGTAGCGGTTTCAGTTTGGTATACTGATAGCTCTGGCAGTTCAAAAGGGTATCAACTCAAAGGAAAGGCTAGAATTGAAACATCGGGCAAGATTTTTAATGAAGGGATAAAGATGGTCCAAGCCACAGGGTCTAAGCTTATCCCAAAGAGCGCTGTTATAATCAATGTGGACTCAATCTATAGCATCTCGCCTGGATCCGGCGCTGGTGAACAAATAGGGTAAAATAATGAGAATATTGTCGTGGAATGTTAATGGAATTAGAGCCGTTGAGCGAAGAGGCTTCCTGGAGTGGCTATATAGAGAGCTCCCTGATATTCTCTGTGTGCAGGAAACGAAAGCACAGCCTGAACAGTTGAGCCAAGAACTCAGCCAACCACGAGGCTACTACACATATTGGAATTACCCTGAAAAGAAAGGCTACAGCGGGGTAGCTAACTTCACTAGAGAAAAAGCAGTTAATATCCACTATGACCTTGCCAGCGAAGGATTTGATGTAGAAGGAAGGATTATAACAGTAGAATACCCCAGTTTTGTCCTGTTAAATGTATATTTCCCTAATGGCAAAAAAGACGAAGAACGACTGAAATATAAGCTAGATTTTTATGAGCTAGCTCTCAATTTCGTTGAACGAATCAAAACTAAAAATGACCATCTTTTGTAGGGAACTGGTACTGGCTGGTTGACGAAATGGAAAAAGCCGGGCATAAACCTTCTCTGGTACACGCTGGTAAAGCTAAACTTATGATGGGAAATATCAACAAGACTGATAAACTCGAT
>JAXHSX010000119.1:0-11194 GCA_034190625.1 Chloroflexota bacterium | reverse complement strand
GCGAGGAGCGGTTGCGAAGCGAAGCAATCTCAAGATAGGATGGAATAGATTGCTTCGCTTCGCTCGCAATGACAGAAAAAAAGCTAATGATTTATACGGGATACTATATGTAACACAACCGCAGATTGTCGAATTATATTAGACGGTGTTAGTCGCTATCTGATAATATTACTACGAGCCGTGCTAGGTGGGGAGCTAGCGGTGCCCTGTACCCGAAAACCGCTATAGCGGGGCTGAATTCCTGCTTGAGGTTTACGGTTTATAGGTTGCTTTTGTTAAGCAGTGTTGATAGTTGGGTTCTATACAACTGGAAGCTACAAACCCCGTCAGGTCCGGAAGGAAGCAGCGGTAAGTAGTATTTCCAGTGTGCTGTAGAGTTACCTGGCTGGAGCTGGCTGGTAAAAGTAATCTATAGGCTTAGGAATCGAGAGCAGGTGCACGGCTTATTACAAATATGCGAGTATTATTAAGAAAAAACGAAGGGACGAAGTAACAAGAGCACTCTGTTATTCCGTAGTAAATTCTTTCCAGTCTGTCCGAAAAGTCTATTGGGAAGGTTGGAATAGCCCCCTGATACTGGACAATTTAGGTTAGGAAGATTTGGTAGAGGCAAGATATCCTAAATGAAGAATAGAAAGGATCTTGTCATGAGAAATCGAGGTGAGGTGGAGTCTATTCTAATTGAAAAATGAGCCTGAAGGGAAGGGTTTCAGGCAACCCGGTTAGCAAATCTTGTAATTTGCTGAAAGAGCTTGGAACGAGCATTCACCATCCGCTATGTAGTATGTCAAGGGCCCTAAGGCTATCTTCCTATAATAATTTATCTATTCTGCCAAATGATTCCTATTTTCTTATTCCTGCCTCATACTATTATCACCCCCTTTTCCCTGGGCAACAGCTGCCGGATTTTCTAAGACGCTTTCCAATCCGCTATTCGTGCTCGGGCACCGTTTGCCTGTTCGTTTGGTCAGTCGGTGCTGACAAACCTTTCACGTATTGCTGTACTGATGGTGAAACGTCATGCACCGCTTATTTCCTTTGGAAAGCACATTTTCACTACTCCGGTTACTGTCACCTGCTTAATCTCAATTCAGCACTACATTTAGAAATTTCACTCCACTACCCCAACGACATATGGCTCCCCGCTTAACAATACCCTGCGAAGGCGCAATGCTAGCTTCCTCGCCACCGCTACAATCGCTTTCTTCTTACTCCCACAATTCCTTAATACCCGTCGGAACTTATCCAGCAGCACAGGATCATGTCGGATAGCTACCCATGAAGATTCTACTAGCCACCGTCTCACCGACCGGCTCCCCTGTTTGGTAATATGGCCACGGTGCTCCTGGTCACCACTGGAGTAATCACTGGGCACCATACCCAAAAAGCTGGCAAACTCCTCTTTTCGCCCAAACCGGCGCACATCTCCCCATTCCAGCGTCAGGCGAATCGCGGTCAGCATACCGATACCGGGTGCACTCATTAATAGCTTTACGCTACCCTTGTACCGGTGGCTTCTGGCGAGCTTCCTTAGTTGCAGCAGAAGTTCCTTCTTCAGCTGTCGCAGATTCTCCAGCTCACGGAACATTACCTCAAAGGATAACCGTAGCGAATCGCTTATTTCTATCTCACCAAGGTGCTGCCGCAGCCGAGTGTAACTAGCTCCGCTCCATCGCCCAGCAGGTAAGCCGTTGTCCAGACCATGAAACTCAAGCATCCGGCGAATCCGGCTGCACACTCTGGTAATGTCTGCTTGCACTTGCCCGTATGTCCTGGATATCTGTCGATCCTCTCGTAGTTCCTTGTCTGGAATAAAACAGCTGTGATAGTCTCTGCTCTCGAGATTCTTAGCCAGCCTGCGGCAGTCAGTTCGGTCATTTTTCTTCCGCTGGCACTTCTCCTCCATCACCGTATGTGGCGGCGTTACCACACACTCCCACCCACCCGCTACCAATCGGTCATGTAGCTCAAATCCCCTGAAGCCTGCCTCGTACATCACTTGTATCCGACATTCAGGAAACTTATTGTGGAAATAGTTACTTAGCACTTCGTATTCAGCCGGCATGCTCGTCTCATGAACAATCATGCCCCCGCTCCGAGCGCACAAGCTCCAGGTTTTTTTCGAGTCCTCCAACCCCACACAGACCTTTTCATCCCTCAAGATGTAATCGCGTCGCTCCTTCATAAAAGTTACCCTCCTTTTTTTAGGAGGATAGCCCTTCCCTATCTTCGTTTTCAAGCTCCGAGCCTAACATAGCAAACCTTTCTACAAATTGATTATCGCTCATTTGATTGACGATTGTCCCCAGTTTTCCCAGAGTCACGCCAGAACGCAGGTAACTTTCAGCCTTGGGCACAGATTTCAGTCTTTCATAGGGTGTCATCACCTCTTCATAAAGATAAGTCTTCTTGATCTTGCCTCTGTGGTCGATAACGGACACAGGGAAGAAACAAGACCGATGGAAATTGATATACGGATTTAAGTAATCTTTGTGATACCCGTTGAGCAATTCAGCGCATGCTTGCGGGATGTGAGCATACCCCAGGTTTTTACGCACCACTGAGCCATTCTTGGTTTCCACCAGTCCATTATCGTTGCTATGCCTGGGTATTGATTTGGTGAAATTGATCAGTAGCTTGTTCAATAGACTGGCTACTATGTGGTTTACGATTTCCCACTGTGTGACCTGATCCACAGCATTGATATGATATACCCCTTTGCTACCATTCATATCTCCTTGATGGACCGTGTCTATCCTGATATAACCAGGCTGTCCCCTCGGGTCTGGCTTCGCCCGCTCTCCAATCTGAGATAAAGCTGGCTTCGTTTTAGTTAATCGTCTGGTTATATTTCTGTAAGTGTTGCCTCTTCGCAAATTGTACAAATGAGCCACAGATATCAGGGAGATATTCTTAAACGCGGTGTGTCCATAAACCTCGTATTCCCGCTCCATAATCTTTTTCGTGGCTGGCCCACTTAACCACCCGTGCAATTCATCTGTCTCAGCCAATAATATAACCTCTGCTGGGGTATACTTTCTGGAGAATCGGTATCTTCGATATGGCACCTGTTTTATTCGTCCCCTTCGTTTGTACTCCGTTATTAGCCGTGACACCTGTGCCCTGGAATATCCCGTAATCCTCTCGATATATCGCCGTATCACCCCTTTCTCATCTCTCTTGAGACTGTCATATCTAAACCTTATCAACACCTCCTCTATCCATCTGTATTTCTCTCCCACAGACAGCACCCTGAATTTAATCGCCTCACTCCCTCCCATAAATTGCCTGACTTGCTCGATTGTTTGTACATTCCCATCGTTCATAATCAGTCGCATGTCCCAATCATAAACGAGTTGCCCTGACTTCTCAGGCTCATCTTGCGTTAGAAATCATACTTTCCTCCAGGCTCATCTTGTATTGGAAGAGACTGGGAATTGACAAATTAATTAAAATGGGACTATCATGAAAGTAATGTAAGGAGGTGTGACGTGGCTATTGTAATGAATAAGAAGCCAGTAGCAAAGCAGGAAAGAATAACGCAACGAATGAGGACTGAACTGCCTTATCAAAGTAAAAGCTCCAGAGGTCTAGGAAGGATAGAGGCAGCTAAAGGGAAGGTGGAAAGGGTTGTCAAGGAGGAGCGATTACCTTATCGCCCCGGTGTTAGACTGTGTATTGAACGGGCTCGGATGATAACCGAGTCTTACAAGCAGACTGAGGGAGAACCTATTATCTTGAGGCGAGCCAAAGCTTTAGCTCATTATCTAGACAACCGGACGCTATATATATTGCCCTCCGAGCGTATCGTGGGCAATATTGCTAGCAAACCCAATTCCTTAGTTACCTATCCTGAACTGTGGAGTGGCTGGCTGAACAAGGCTATTGACAAAGAATATCAAATGCTTCTAGATGATCAAGAGAGACAGGAGCTACACCAGATTCATCAATACTGGCGTGGCAAGTCTGTCCATGGTTCAGAGCGTAACTTACTTCCTGAAGAGGTTTACCCCTACTGGTTTTATAATAATCAGGGAGTTTTCCTCTGGCTTCATGGTGGGCATATAGGCACACCGAACTATGAGAAGATATTTAGAGTGGGTCTCAAGGGCATAGTAGAGGAGGCTAGAGCCAAATTGAAAGAGCTATCATCCAATCCCGATTCTTACCTTAAAGCTGATGATTATCTCAATAAGAGGCGTTTCTACGAAGCAGTGATAATAAGCACAGAGGCAGCCATCAGACAGGGTAAGAGGTTCGCTAAAGTAGCTACAGAAATGGCACAGCATGAGCGGGATGAGAGGAGAAAGGCAGAGCTAGAAGAATTGGCTCAAATATGCGAGTGGGTTCCTGGGAATCCTCCTCGTAGCTTGCATGAGACACTGCAATCCTATTGGTTTGTCAATTTGGTGGCACGCATCCTTGACCTCCAATCTTCAGGAAATGGTGAGAGGATGGATCAGACGTTTGCTCCCTTCTATGAGAAAGACGAGCGTGAAGGAAAAATAACTCGGGAACAAGCACAGGAATTGGTGGAACACCTATTGCTCAAGTTCAATGAAGAAGGAGCTTTAGTTCCTCCATCGCAGCCCGCTGCAGGTCCTTTGGTCACCAGAGTGACTACAGTAGGCGGTCAAACTCGCGATGGTGCTGACGCCACCAACGAAATGACTTATATAATCATGGATGCCAAGGACGAGATGGGTCTGAACCAGCCAGCGATTGCTGTCAGGTTGCATCAAAACACACCTCCAGAGTTCTATCAACAGATTGTGAAATCTTTGTTAAAGCAGCCAGGAGTTTATTCCTTCTTCAATGATGAGATGATGATTCCTTACCTAATGAATTTGGGTATACCTCTGGAGGATGCTCGGGATTATACTACCGATGGTTGTGTGAGGTGGATCCTTCCTGGCAAAGCCATGGCTCAGCGTGGTTTGGGAGGTATGTTTGCCTGGCCCAAATGCCTTGAGCTGGCTCTGTATCAGGGATTTGACAAATTCCTGGGGAAGCAAGTAGGCCCTAAGACACTTGATCCTCTAACCTTTACCTCTATTGAGGACGTCATTCAAGCATATTTAGAGCAGGCTAGGTTCTTCCTAGAGAAGCTGTTTACTATTAATAACATTGTAGACGTGCTTGATGGAGAATGGCTGCAGCAACCGTTCCTCTCTGGCACACTTGACGGCTGTCTTGAGCGAGGACAAGATTGCCGAGAGTACAAATATTTCCCCAACACCATTTTCCAACCTGTAGGTCAAGTGACTGTAGCCAATGCTCTGGCAGCGATGAAAAAGCTGGTTTTTGAAGAAAAGAAGGTCTCCATGGCAGAACTGATTGATGCTCTGAAGACCAATTGGGAAGGCAAAGAGGAATTACGTCAGAGGTTTGTCAATGAAGCTCCTAAGTTTGGCAATGACGATGATTATGTGGACCTATTAGCTAAGGATATCAATTCAAGGCACACGAAGCTAGTGGAAAGCTTTAAGAACATCTGGGGTGGTCGTTTCATGGAAGATGGAACTGGAGGCTCTAGCTATTATGATTACAGCGGGCTTATCGGTGCTACACCCGATGGTAGAGAGGATCGCGGTCTTCTTAATGACGGAACAATCTCGCCAGTCATAGGAACAGATAAGAAAGGGCCTACTGCCACATTGAAGTCAGTAGGCAAAATTGACCACGCTGGGACATTTACTCATTTGTTCAACCAGAAGTTCTCCCCAGAACAATTAAGAATAGATAACGGCAAAAGCTTCATCTCTTATATGAGGACCTTTGTTGACCTAGGCATCCACCACGTCCAGTTCAATGTTATAGACAGAGAGACATTACTGAATGCTCAGCAACGTCCTGAGAACTACTCTGACCTAGTGGTTAGGGTAGCAGGATTTGCTGCTTACTTCGTTGACCTGGCTGAGGGAGTCCAAGACCAAATTATCGCTAGAACAGAACAAGGGCTTTAGTTTGAGTTGCGAAATTAGACCAAATCTTAAAGTAAAGGAGGAAGGTCATGGCTTACGTTTACACAGATATGATTTTTGAAAAGGAGGAGGGTATAGCTACTATCACTCTCAATCGCCCAGAGGCTCTGAACGCTCTTAGTCCTGGCATAAGAAATGGCTTAATACAAGCAGTGGAGGATGTAAATAAAGATGACAATATAAAAGTTTTAATTATCACTGGGGCGGGAGGCGCATTTTGTGGTGGTGCCGATGTCAAAACAACATTGAGCAAGATAGATACAATGACAGGGCCAGTGCGAGCTTGTGATGGGAGAAAAGGGGTCATGGGACCTATGAGCCTGCCAATTCAATGTCTTTGTAGTATAGATAAACCTACAATCGCTGTTGTCAATGGTGTTGCTGCTGGAGGTGGCTTTGGGCTCGCCCTAGCTTGTGACATAAGAATAGCTTCGGAGAAGGCTAGATTTATTTCCGTGTTCCCGCGCCGGGGCTTGGCGGTGGAGTGGGGCGTATCTTATTTCTTACCCCGAGTAGTAGGAATGTCTAAAGCATTAGAGTTGATGTGGACTGGCGACGAGGTTAATGCCAAGGAAGCTGAGAGACTAGGCATCGTCAGTCAACTTGTATCCACAGATGACTTGATGAAGACAGCTAAGGAATTTGCCACCAGGTTGGCTAAAGGGCCTTCCGTAGCCATAGAAATGGTGAAGCGTTTGGCTTATGCGGGCATGTATAATACCTTGCCAGTGCAATTAGGATATGAGTGTTATGGAGCCTGGGTTGCCACTAGCACTCAAGATTTCAAGGAAGGAGTCCAATCTTTCATGGAGAAAAGGAAGCCTGTGTTCAAAGGCGAATAGAGATTGGAGGTGATGTTTATGAAATAGTGGTGAGATGAGTCTATTTTTGAGATTTGAGGCGAAATTAGATAGATTATAAGGAGGTATAAATGAGAAAAGTAGGTATTGTAGCAGGTATTGTAGCGATAGTTTGCCTGCTCGTAGGCAGTTTAAGTTGTGCTCCCGCTGGCCCCAGTAGCTTGATTATGGGAGTAGGAAAGGAAGGTAGCTTTGCCTATGTTAACGGTGTTGCTTTCTCCCGCGTGGTAAACACCAATCTACCTGATGTTGAAATTGATGTATCATCGCGGGTTGGATATAACACCTGCTACATAATAATAGGTGAAGGTAAGGGCGAGCTTGATTTGTGCTCCAGTGAGACTGAGACAATGTGTCAATTATACCGTAATGAGGGAGAATTTGCCAATGTACCCAAAGACAACATGATATATGCGGGTGTGTTTGGTTGGCCGTTCCAGGTGTTCGTTGTAACTATGGCTGATAGAGACGATATAAACAGCTTTAGTGACCTGGCGGGAAAGAAAGTTTGCCCAGGTCCTGCGGGTACTGCTGTTCGTCCCCTAGGCATAATAATCTTTGATGATATAGCTCAAGTATGGGATAAGGTGGAGGAGGTGCAGTTTGGCAGCATGATGGATTACGCTGATGCTTTGAAATCAGGCGCTTTAGATGCATGCATAGGCTATACTGCAGGATCAGGAGTACCTAGTATGGTTAAAAATTACGATGCTAAATGCGACCTTAAGGTAATACCATTCAACGACGAAGAATTAAATCGTATGGCCAAGATACCCTCTTTCATTCAGATCTCTACTCCTGCCAAGCAGATATTTGCCCAAGATGTAGGGGTGGACCCCATCATAAGTGGCGCTCCAGTAGGCGGCTTCGCCTTTGCTAGGCATGTAAACACCGATGTGGTGTATGAGATTATCAAGTGTTGGTGGGAGCACCAGGATGAGCTAGTGGAGCTTGTTCCCCAGGTCAGTACCTTTCGTGAAAATGGGGAATATTTGAACAATGCGGGCATGGATGCCATAAGTCTCGTTCCTATTCCTATTCACCCCGGAGCAGCAAAGTATTACAAAGAGAGGGGTTGGTGGAAGGATAACTGGGTGGAAGGGAAGGTCACGCCCCTGAAATGATATCGCGGGCTTTGTAAAGGCAAGATGGCCCCCTACCTCATATGGGGTGGGGGGTTTATTCTAACAATAGTTCTCTCCGTAGTTCTCTCCTTTACCAGTTTGGAGCTGTGAAATGAACACTGAGTATATGACTACAGACAACAAGATTGCCGGGTATAGCATCGCTGATATTATTCTCAACGTTTTTATTGTGTTATACCCGCTCTCTATTATTCTGTACGCTCATTTTGTTTGGGATGCCACTGCCAGATTCGGCGCTATGTTCCTCGGCGGTTCGCTGGTGATATGCATTATAAACAACATAAGAGCTAAAGGGATATATCATCTGACGGGGAAGCGTCGTGATATCCTAATGTATGCTCTTGTAATTCTTTCCCTTGTTACTATGGGATACTTCTATCTTGAGTACATGAATCTACTTGTCGTAAGGATCAGGAGCACCTTTATACCTGACTACATCATGGCCGTTATCGCCCTTTATCTAATAGTAGAATTTACTCGTAAGACAATGGGGTGGATCTTATTTGGAATGGTGAGTATATTTTGGGCTTATGCCTTCTTGGGTCCGTATCTCCCTGGCATTTTGCATCATCCAGGACTAGACTTTAGAGGAGTAATACAGTACTCGGTGCTTGAGCTTGGTGGTATCTTCGGTACCATCACTCAGGTTATTGCTACATGGGTAGCGATATTTGTCATCTGGGCATCACTTGTGCTGGGATTTCATGGCACGGAATTGATTATGAAGGCTGCTCAGGCCATTGTACGCAAGTCTAAACATATGCTGGCTCAAATAGCCGTGCTAGCCAGCATGGTATTGGGTATGTTCTCAGGCAGTGCCGCCGGGAATGCCGCTGGCACAGGCTCATTCACCATACCTCTGATGAAAAGATATGGCATACCTGCCCGTATAGCCGCTGGCATAGAGTCGGTATCTTCTTCTGCAGGACAGGTAATGCCCCCGATAATGGGCGCCGCCGCCTTTTTGATGGCTGATTTTTTGGGTATGTACTACTTTGAGATTGTACTCATCGGCTTTTGCCCCGCCATAATATTTTACATCTGTGCTGCGGTAGCAGTTTATTTCATATCTCGAAAATACCTCAGCGCTACTCCCGTAGAAGAAGAGGATGAAGTTCAACAGGAGACCACTAGCGAGGCTTACAAAGTCGGCCTCT
The DNA here is from genome assembly GCA_034190625.1 of Chloroflexota bacterium. Lineage (GTDB taxonomy): Bacteria > Chloroflexota > Dehalococcoidia > GIF9 > AB-539-J10 > CG2-30-46-9. The sequence goes on along the minus strand of JAXHSX010000119.1, from coordinate 2,048 downwards.
ATGATATCATCCCGATAATCACATCCTTTGCCACTCTTATTTATCTCATGGGTGTGCTGCAAATGGGCATCCTGCTAGCTGGTTTTTGGACAATCGTTTCATTTCTGGTGCCGCGGCTTATCGTAGACTTAGTGCTTCGCCGAGGAAGAGCATCGGGTTTTGTGCAGTTTGGCAAAGGACTAATGAGTGGATTTAGTCAAGCGTCGAATACTTTGGCGCCCATAGGTGTCTTGGGAGGCGCTCTTGGTATTGTGGTAGGTACTTTGAGTGTAACCGGATTAGGTGTGAAGATATCTGCAATAATGGTTGATACGGCTGGCGACAGCATGATACTGCTGATGATATTAGTGATGATCGTTGGCATTTTATTTGGGATGGCGGTAGGTACAGTTGCCACCTATGTTCTGGTGATAATCTTGGCAGCTCCTGCCTTGCTACATGTAGGGATTTCACCTGTTTGCAGCCACTTCGCTGTGTTTTACTGCGCCATGCTCTCTGCAATAACTCCTCCGGTAGCAGTTGCTTGCGTAGTTACCGCTGGGATTGCTAAGGCATCTTTCTTCAGCGTGTGCCGGGAGGCGATGAGAATTGGAAGCCCGCTTTTTATATTACCATTTGTATTTATGACTCGCCCCGAACTGCTAGCTCTGAGCAGTGCTACTCCCCTGGCGATAGTCATAACACTAGTGGGCATGATAGGAATCACCATGGGACTTAACCTGCCTTTATCAGGATGGCAGGGAACAGTTAAGAGGGTTATTTATATTGCACTGGGAGGCATAGGGTTGTTTTATCCTATTGAATCCGTCGCCTTCCCTTGCTTGGGCATAGTTTTGGTCTTTTTCATTATAGAAATGCTACGAATGAGCAAGGGAAAAGAGGCTACTGCCGAGAACGTATAATATAATGGATAACCAATCAGTAAATATTGGGCTGCTTTCCTCGTACCGGGCTTTGGATATCAGTGATGAAAGGGGATCTCTCTGCGGCAAGGTGTTAGGTGATTTGGGGGCTGATGTGATCAAGATCGAGCCGCCTGGAGGAGATTCGGCAAGAAATATCGGGCCTTTTTATCATGATATTCCCGAGCCTGAGAAAAACCTTAACTGGTTTTTCTACAACATGAATAAGAGGGGCATAACTTTAAATGTTGAGATCCAAGATGGCCAGGAGATATTTAGGCAATTGGTTAAGAAGGCTGACATTGTAATTGAATCATTTTCTCCGGGATATATGGACGGCTTAAGCTTGGGATATGGAGCACTAAAGGAAATAAACCCTAGTATAATTATGGCTTCGATTACTCCTTTTGGCCAAGATGGTCCCTATAAAGACTACAAGGCTCCAGATATTGTGGTAATGGCTATGAGCGGGCTGATGTATATGACCGGTGACCCTGACCGTTCTCCAGTTAGGATTGGCTGGCCTCAGGCTTATCTGCACGCTGCTGTTGATGCAGCTACAGGGATAATGATGGCTCTTTGTTACCGCGGATTGACGGGAGAGGGACAACATGTTGAGGTTTCAGCACAAGAGAGTACCCTATGGACAATGATGAACTCCCTGCGTTTCTGGGAATTAAGCAACATAACCATCAAGCGAGCCGGTGCCTTTATTGTCAGACCTTTTACCAATGCTACACAAAGACAGACATGGCGGTGTAAGGATGGATATGTGTGCTTTGCTGTGGTTGGGGGGCTACAGGGGGAGCGAATTATGCGGGCACTGGTGGAGTGGATGGATAGCGAAGGAATGGCTTCGGATTTTTTAAAGGAAATCAACTGGCGTGAAGTTGATTTTTCACGCTTAACTCAGGATGTACTTGATAAAAGTTTAACGCCTATAGATAAGTTCTTCATGGCTCATACCAAAGAGGAGCTATATGAGGAGGCGGCTAAAAGAGATATTGCTTTGTTTATGGTGGCTACACCCAAAGATCTGTTGGAAAGTAGTCAACTCGCTTCTAGGGAATACTGGGCAGAGATACAACACTCTGAGGGGTGTATGCTTACTTGCCCAAACACCTTTGCTAAAACCAATGTGGCTTC
>JAXHSX010000118.1:0-12605 GCA_034190625.1 Chloroflexota bacterium | reverse complement strand
TGGTTATTGAAGCGCTACATAGTGCTGATAAACATATCAGTGCCGAGGAGATTTTCGAGCAATTATATGCCCGCTATCCTTACAGCAATATCTCTACAGTCTATCGCACTTTGGAGTTATTAAAGGAGCTGAACTTAGTCATGGAAACTGACTTTGGAGAAGGGCGTGTACGTTATCATGTTGCCGAGAAAGGGCATCACCATCATCTGCTTTGCCAGGGGTGCGGTAAGGTAATGGATTTAAAGGAATCCGTGTTATATCCGTTAAAAGATGCTTTACTTCGTGATCATGATTTTGAAGCTGATTTAAGACATATAGCCATCTCAGGAAAATGCAGTGAGTGTCGCAAGAAAGGAGGGTAAATTCCATTATGAGTGGTACTAAAGAAAAATTACAGGTTTTGCTTGATTATTGGATCGAGCATAACCAGGAACATGAAGAGGAATTCCGTGATTGGGCTCAAAAAGTGGCTTCTTTATCCACCGAGGTAGCACAGCAGCTACAGGAAGCAGCTACCAAGATGGCTGCGGCAAGCAATGATCTGATAAAAGCACGACAAGCTCTGACGAAGAGTGAGGAGGGACATTAAGATGTGTCTGGCTAAAGTTTATGAGACTACAGAAGGCGACAAACTGCTTCTGGAGGATGTGGCATACATGATAATTGAGGGTAGCCGAGTGGAGATAGGGAACCTCTTCGGGGAAAGGAAAATTCTCCAGGGCAAGGTGCGTCAGGTGGATTTCTTAAAATCCAGAGTACAGCTTGAACGGGATTAAATGTTTGCGATTTTGTTGGAGATCTTGTCAATAGGTGTGTAAACGTCATGCAATGGCGAGCACCTTTTCCTGCTTAGTTTTGGTTTCTTCCTTCCTTTCCTGGAAGCTAGACTCCAGGTAGATCTGCATCAGCTTCTCCGGGGCGTCTAACCGATGGAACCTTTGCTCAGCCAATAGTAGCATCTTCCAGATTACGGCTGTGGCATTCTCAACCTTCTTATAACGTTTGGCCGCGTCCGTCCGTAGCCAAAGCCCCGTAAAGGGTGATTGTAACACGTTGGTCATCCGCAGATGCCTTCAGTGTTCTCTCGGAAACCGGTGGAAGGGCACCATGCAGTCCCAGTCCCGGACCAGTGTTTCTTCGGCGCTTCGATAGCCTTCTGCCCGACACCAGCGGATGAAATCGCCTCGCTTGACCTCAGCCGCCTCACGAGTCTCTGCGTAGACAATGTCCTGCAGGTGCCTCTTGGCTTGATCCTGGAGCTTCTTTGGTAGCTTGTCCAGCACGTTGACCACTTTGTGGTTCCAGCAACGCTGCTCAAGAGCTCCCGGGTAAATGTTCGCCAGGGCACCCCAGATGCCAAGATTGCCATATCCAACGACCAGGCAGGAGGCAATTCAAAACATTACAGAATATATCAGGATATTCTATAACCGGCAGCGCCGACAGGCAAGACTCGAGTTCCTATCACCTGCGGCCTATGGACAAAGATTCTATACAGGACTGCTGGCAGCATGAAAGGTTTCGTGTCCATTATTGACATCTGACCTCACTTTGAGGTCCCATAGTACCTCCTTTTGTTGCAATTAATTGGCAAATGCTAGACGCATGTTGCTGAACACAACTTTGGAAACAATGCTGTCATCTACCGAGGCTATGGTTAAGAATGCGTTTTCTCTGGCTGTAAATCTTCAGGGCCTCAATCAAGGACATCAGTAAGTTTTTATAAGAGCGCCAATGTGAAGGCGACTTCTCATTCTAGAAGATGGTGGTTTTCACATCACCCTTTTCAACCTGGGGTTAGGGGTAATGCCGGGCATTCTGCCTCTCTTGGCGAGGGGTTTATCTTCTACCTCGTGAAGGTCGGCGGTGAAGTCAATGGGTTTGGCATCGCTGATATAGCTGCCGACAGCGAAGATGTCGACGGGCGCTCCTTCAGTGATAAAATATCTGATGCGTTCTGGGTCAAGTCCACCGCTGGCAACTATTTTCACGTCCTTAAATCCCTCAATGTCCAGCCAAGCTCTCACTTCTTTGACTAAATCAGCGGTAACTCTACCTCTTTCTGAGGGAGTATCTAACCTCACACCTTGTAACCTTCCTCGCATTGCTTTGGCGACGGTTACACTTTCCCTAACCTCATCCTCAAAAGTGTCTACCAAGGCAATGCGTGCCACTTCGGGAGGCATATGCTTGTCAAAAGCAAGAGTAGCTTTAGCAGTGCTGTCCATAATGATGATAAGGGCATGGGGTATAGTGCCTGTAGGTTGGATGCCAGCGAGTTTTGCTCCAGCGGTGCTAGCGCATCCAGCACAGCCCCCAACAATGGCGGAATATTCCATAACACCGACCACTGAAGGGTGGACATGGCGGGCACCGAAGCTAATGACTGGAATACCTTGAGCGGCATCAACGCATTCTCGAGCAGCAGTGGCCCAACCACTGCAATGGGAGACCATGCCTAGATAAACTGTTTCATAGGCTCCGTAGCTCTGGTAAGGAGCTTTTATGCGCAGAACCACTTCTTTTTTATCGAACGGCTCACCTTGAGATAATGCCCAGACCTCACGATTATCCTCAGGAAGAACTTTAGCTAGCAGAGCCTTAACCTCTTCTATGCCACAGAGAATACCGGCTCGGCGTGGAAACACCTCCATGGTGGATATGGGGTTGATTCCCTCCTTTTTAAGTATTTCTACGGTGCGGGGGAAATAAATATCGGCGGTTTCCCCACTCAACCAGGCATCGGGAATTTCCAGGCGAGGCTCAGGCACTTTGACTGTGGGTTTGATAAGCTTGGCACCAAGCACCTTCTCCATATAATCCAGAGCAGCGAGGTGAGCTTTTCTGTCGAAGGAAGCAACACAATCGACGGGGATTTCAACTTCGTAGCCTCTGTCTCTGGCATCGATTACTGCGTGTAGAACACAAATATGGGTGCACACGCCACAGACGACTATGGTATCAGGCTTGATTGTATTTAGTCTCTCCTCTAAAGGAGTATTATAGAAACTGCTAAAAGTCCTTGTTGGTATTATTTCACCAAGATATGGGGAAAGCTCAGGGATGATTTCAGTTTCAATGGTACCTTCAACGCAATGAGGCGGGAACATTTTGAATTCTGGGTCATCGGGTATATGGTGGTCACATAAGTAGAAGATTTTTGAGTCCTGCTCTAACTCTCGCTCCAGTAATTTCTGGACATTGGGGATGATACTCCGGGTATCGATGCCGCAGTAAAGTGGATACCCTTCCTCGAGAAATCCACGCAACATGTCTATTACAAGTACTACTCTAGCCATAGCTTCAATGACAGATTATAAGACGTTTTGAGCTTTCTGTGCAATCGGCTATTTAATAGAAAACTCCAGAGAGCCTCGCGCTCCATCCTCTGGTCTAGAACTTGGGCCTTGGATCACCAATGATTATAGGGGCGCTCGGGTTGATAGTTTTTCTGTAAAAAACTAATATAATCTTCCAGCAGAGAAGCTGCTCTATTGTTATCGCCCCCTTTTAATGCTTCCGAGATGTTTTCCAGCATTCCTATTTCGCTGTCTATCTGTGGCACCAAACCACAAATGTTACCACAGCAAGAACCCCAATCAGCCCTCGCCAAATGAGATCGCTTTATTTCTATCATGTTTTCTATCTCAGCAATACACTCTGGTTTCTTTTCTGGGGCAGCCATCTTCTCTTTGACAGCGTAAACGCTCTCCATAGCTTCTTTACTTATCATTAACATGTTTTACCCCCTTTGTCATTGCGCACGAAGCAATCCCGCCTTATAAGGGGATTACTTCGGTAAATCCCTTCGCTTATGCTCATAATGCTTCACAATGACCAGTTGAATTTAGTGCTTGAAATGACGCACACCGGCAAATACCATAGCAACATTATACCTATTGGCTAATTCGATTACCTCTTTATCCTTTACAGAGCCTCCAGGTTCAATTATGGCAGTAACACCGCCCTTAATTGCCAGTTCAGGGCCATCAGTGAAGGGGAAAAAAGCGTCGGAAGCCAGGACGCTGCTCTTAGCTATCTCGCCGGCTCTTTCCAGAGCTAACTGGACGCTTACCACACGACTTGGCTGTCCTGCTCCCATTCCCAGCAGCGTTTTATCTTTTGCGATAACTATGGCATTGGATTTTATGCCTCTCACTGCCTTCCAGGCGAACATGAGGTCAGATAACTCTTGTTGTGTTGGTTGACGATTAGTGACTACTTTCGCCTGAAATTCTGATTCTGAGAATAAGTCAGGCGTTTGTGCCAGAAAGCTACCTCTGGCATGGCGAAAATTAAGGTAAGACTCTTCATAGCCCTGTGAAAAGGGTTCAATGTAACACTCTATAGGTATTTTAATTATACGTAAGCCCTTTTTGCTCCCCAGAAGTTCTAAAGCCTCCTTTTCGTATTCTGGGGCAATAATAGCATCGTAATGAGTTTTATCTATTTCCTGAGCAGCGGACAAATCTATCGTGCGGTTGGCAGCAACCACACCGCCGAATGCAGCTACCGGATCTCCAGTGAGGGCCCTGCGGTAGGCTTCAGATAAGTCATTATAGGAGGCAAGACCACAGGGGTTGTTGTGCTTCATTATCGCTATTGTGGGAGTCGTGAAACTACTTAGCACAGTCAAAGCTGCGTCAAAATCGAGTAGATTATTAAAAGATATCTCAGGTCCGCTAAGCTGTACGAGGGAAGCTAAACCTTCTTGCCTTTGTTTTACATTTTGATCCAGGTAAAAGGCAGCCCGCTGATGAGGATTCTCTCCATAGCGCAGGTCGCAGACTTTTTTCAACGAAATGGTCATTTCTTCAGGAAAAGTCTCTTCGCCAAGATATTGGGCGATAGCCGTGTCGTAGATAGCTACATGCTGGAAAGCCTTTTGTGCTAAGCTTTTTCTCTCTTTTAGGTCTACGCTGCCCTGACGTAACTTTGCCAAAATCGGGCCGTAATCTCTGGGGTCAACAATTACTAAAACCGAGGGGAAATTCTTGGCTGCCGAGCGGATCATGGTTGGACCACCGATATCAATATTTTCCAACGCCTCATCTAGAGAAACTTCAGCCTTGCTTACTGTTTCCACAAAAGGATACAGGTTCACCACTATCATATCAATCGGCTCAATACGGTTTTGGACCAGCTCGGATAGATGCTGAGGGCGGTCACGTCGCGCTAGAATACCTCCATGTACAGCAGGGTGCAAAGTCTTTACTCTACCCTCGAGGATTTCAGGAAAACCTGTAAGTTCCGAGATACTGTGCACTTTTATCCCGGCAGTTTCCAGAGATTTTTTTGTACCTCCAGTGCTGAATATCTCAATATCTAGTTCTTGTAGCCCCCGGGCGAAATCAGCTACTCCTGTCTTATTTGAAACACTTACGATAGCACGCATAAACATCTCCTTTATAAATAAGTGTAAAAAATATCATTCAACATGATTTTTATGTTGACGGTTGGGTCTGATTTGAAAGCATACATATCGTCTGATTACGATTTTCCATATTTAATGCCTGCTCTAGCCCCCCTGCATCAAGATTCTGATTGATGGCCTCTTTCGTTAAGCGCAATCCTAGTGGGTTTTTGGATATCATCTTATTGGCTATTTCCATAGCAGTAGGCACAAGATCCTCGTTGGGAACGACACGGCTTACAAAGCCAAGCTTTAGGGATTGATCAGCGTCGATAAAATCTCCAGTCAACAAAAACTCATAGGCGCGTCCTGCTCCAATAAGCCTCGGCAGGAAATAGCTGCTTCCCATATCTGCACCGCCGAGGCCAATATTGATGTATGCGGCAGAGAACCTCGCATCAGGTGTTATAACCCTGACATCCGATGCCATTGCAAAGCTGAATCCTCCGCCCACGGCTGATTTGTGAACCGCACAGATGATAGGCTGAGGAACCTGGCGCATTAGAAGCACAAGTCTGGCGATTCTTATCTGAAATCGGTAAATTTCCCCTTGATTTAGCTCAAAAACCTTTTGGGCCGTTTCCTTCATGTCTAGCCCTCCACAAAAGCCTTTCTCCCCGGCACCAGTTAAGATGATAACTCTTGTCTCCAGGTCATACATTTTTTCATACCAGAATCCTTCAAGTTCCTCCATCATCTTCTCATTAATGGCATTTAATCGCTCTGGCCTGTTGAGCGTGAGGATTCCGAGCTTATCCTTCTGTTCGTAAAGCAAGGTTTCGTGTTCCATCTAAATCACTTCTTCCTTTCCAAGCTCTGTAAGAGCTAAAGCCTATTATTTTAACTGAGACCTGTCTCATTCGCTATCCTCTTTAATCTATTATTACTCTTTTCTTGACTTCCACGTTAGTTATCTCGCCAAGAACTCTGGCTTCGGGTATGGCAGCGGTAAGATTAGTTACTTCCTGTGGTGAGCAAACAATTGCCATGCCTATCCCCATATTGAATACTCGGTACATCTCCGCCTCTTCTATGTTACCTTTTTCTTGAATAAGCTTGAATACTGGCAGAATATCCCAGGACCCTTTACGAATATGGGCAGCAAGTCCTGGGGGCAAGGTGCGAGGTATATTTCCCACAATGCCACCGCCAGTGATATGAGCTAGCCCTTTAATTAAGGGCAGGACTGTTTTAAGCTCACGATAGTAGCACCGGTGAACTTGGAGCAATTCCTCACCCAGAGTTTTTCCTAACTCGGGATAGAAACGGTGCAGGCATGTTGGGTCCTCCTCCACTCTGAAGATATACCGCACCAGCGAATAACCATTAGTATGTAGGCCGGACGAAGGTAAACTCAGGATAACATCTCCGTCAACGATAGGGCTGCCGTCAATAATTCCCCTTTTTTCTACTACTCCAACGACGAAGCCAACCAAATCATAAGTGCCGCTGAAGTAAATGCCTGGCATTTCGGCAGTTTCGCCGCCGATTAAGGAGCAACCAACTTCTCTGCAAGCCTTTACCATACCGGCAATGATGGCGTCTGTCTGTTCGGCATCCAGCTTTTCCGTAGCTATGTAGTCAAGAAAGAAAAGGGGGCTTGCGCCACAGCAAAGAATATCGTTAACACAATGGTTGACAATATCGGCGCCCACGGTATCATGTTTATTCAATAATGAAGCAATTTTGAGTTTGGTACCGACACCATCTACACTTGAGACTAAAACAGGCTCATTATATCCTTGAACTTGGAACATGGAGCCAAAAGAGCCGATATTTAATACTTGAGAACTGAAGGTAGATTTGGCTTGCTTGGCGATGGATTCTTTTATTCTATCAGCTACTCCGATATTCACGCCAGCAAGAGTATAAGCTTCTTTCCTCATTCGTTTCAAAGGAAGTCCCAAAAACTAATCAACTGTTATCACTCTAAAAACTTTTTACTTCAGTCACTTATATGCGTTAATAGTAAGTAATCGCTTTGCATCCCTTTTATAATTATGTTTTTTCGCAGTAAACCCTGAATATGACTTGCCCTAGCCCGCCATCTCCTATCCCAAGGTCCATACAACTAGCTCTGTCACGCCACATTTCGTTGGGGTCGAGCCCTGCTAAGGTTCGATCCATAACCATAAATGTTAGGGGAAATATACCAGCAAGAGCCCAGGAACATATACGAGGGAAAGTAGTCTCTTCAGGTATTAATATACCCCCTGCATCGAAAACATACTTGTCTCCTACTTTGGGGAGCAAATCGCAATGGCCATTGATCTGTACGACTTCTGCTACCATCTTATAGTGTCTGAGCTTGTGTATCCTGTCTACAAATGCCCAATCCTTGGGGGAAAGTATATCAAGCTCTTCATCTGTCCAGCCAACTCTCTCTTTCATTTTTCCCCTTAAATTCTCGATTCTCTCCTTCGGGATTATATGCTGTGTCATACTCATACTCTCCTTCTCATTCTTGGTATAAGTCATCTTTGCTTTAAGTGGCATATCTATGTTGAAAATGGGAATCAAGGTTTTATTTGTCAAAAAGCTAAACTCAGGAGAATAGGGCTACTCGCAGGTATCTTGAGAGACTTATTATTGCTATTAAAAGTGCTTCTATTACTCATTTGCTTGCACTAAGCTTCTCTAGAATTTGCTCCCACTGAGCTCCACCTTTGGGGATGTTTCTAAGGCTAGTTTATCCATACCAATTTGCACTGGAATAGGGTATTCACCAGTAAAACAAGCAAGACAGAAGACATCTCTGGGCAAGCCCACGGCATGGATTAAACCGTTAAGGCTAAGATAACCAAGTGAATCAACGTGAAGGAAATTTTTAATTTCTGGGATTGTCTTCCTCGCTGCAATAAGTTCCCATTGAGTCGCCATATCTACGCCAAAGAAGCAGGGATAACGGATAGGCGGTGCACATATACGTAAATGGACTTCAGTAGCGCCGGCTTTCTTAAGTAAACTAACTACTCGTGGTGTAGTAGTGCCGCGAACGATGCTATCGTCAATGACAATCAATCGTTTTCCAGAAATTATCCTTGAAAGAGGATTAAATTTCAATTGCACGCCAAGTTCTCTTATTCTCTGATCGGGTTCAATAAAGGTGCGTCCGACATAGCGGTTTTTTAGCAACCCTTCACAGTATGGAATGCCTGAGGCATTGGAATAGCCGATGCCAGCGGTGGTAGCTGAGTCAGGTACGCCCATAACCAGATCGGCATCGATAGGATATTCCCGTGCCAGCATTTCACCCATAGCCAGTCTCGCTTGATAAAGTAGCTTGCCTTCGATTGTGCTATCGGGGCGGGCGAAATAAATGTATTCAAAAATGCACAAAGCTTTTTTTACACTTTTACTTTTCAAGGTTCTTAATCCCTCCGCATCGATAATAAGAATCTCCCCGGGCTCAATTTCGCGGACGAAATCAGCACCTATATGGTCTAGGGCACAAGTTTCTGAGGCGATCACCCACCCGCCGTTGATCCTTCCCAGGCAAAGAGGACGCACGCCCATGGGGTCACGGAGTCCAATTAGCTTGTCCTTTGTCAGGATTGTCAATGAATACACCCCTTGGAGACGATGCATGGCATATTCAATCTTTTTCTCTAAACTCTTAGCAGGAGAAGCCAGAATAAGATTAGCAATCACTTCGGAATCAGTGCTGGTATAAAAATTGTAGCCCCGCTCCTCAAGCTCATCACGCAATTGCTGGGCATTAATAATGTTGCCATTATGAGCTAAGGCAATGGTTAAATCGTCTGAATTCGCCAGTATCGGTTGACAATTGGTTGATCTACTTGAGCCGGTGGTAGAATAGCGGTTATGTCCAATACCAATGTATCCTTTAAGTAGAGCCAGGTCATTTTCGGTAAAAGCCTGGGAGACCAATCCCATGCTGGCATGCACTTTTATGTCATTATTATTAGCCACAGCAATACCAGCGCTCTCTTGTCCACGATGCTGTAAAGCAAAAAGAGCATAGAAGATAATGCGGGCTATATCCATCCCCGGGGCATAAATTCCAAAAACACCGCAACTTTCGCGCATAAAGCTGCCTTCCTTTTCAATTATAGGCTAATCTAATCTTTTGGGTCAATTTCTATACAATAATTTTGTGCTGTGGTATTATGTGGGATATTGTTAAGCTAAGGAGTGATATGCTAGAAAAGGAAAGGAAAAGAGAACTTATAGAGCAATTCAGGTTTAAAGAGGATGATAGCGGATCAACCGAGGTCCAAGTAGCGTTGGTCACCGAGCGGCTAAGAAGGATGACAGAGCATCTTAAGTTGTATCCTCAAGATCATCACTCTCGACATGCCATTCTTAAGTTGGTCGGAAAGCAGAAAAGACTTTTGGCCTATTTAAGAAGGACCAAACCAGAGAGATATCATTCGCTTATTACCAAGTTGAATTTGTAATTTTGTAATATAGTATGTCTCAAGTTTTACAGCGTTTAGTAGGTGACAGGCTATTTTCTATTGAGGTAGCGAAGCTGGCTCAGCAAGCGAATGGTACTGCCGTAATTCGTTATGGGAATACGATGGTTCTAGCTACCGCTTGCGCCGGTCGTGAGCCTTTAGCTCACATTGATTTTGTGCCTTTGACAGTAGACTATGAAGAAAGGCTCTATGCCGCTGGTAAAATACCAGGTAGTTTTTTCAGGCGAGAGGGACGTCCTGGTCAAGAGGCAATCATAACTGCTCGGCTTATTGACCGAAGTTTACGCCCCCTCCTTTCTAAAGAATTCAACCATGAAACGCAGATTATAGCTACGGTGCTCTCCGCTGATAAGGAAAATGCCCCAGATGTTTGTGCTCTTATCGCTGCTTCAGCAGCTTTGACTATATCAGACATTCCGTTCTTTGGTCCTGTGTCAGCAGTACATATCGGCTACATAAATGGGAGCTTGATTCTAAACCCCATCTTGCCTCGAATAGAGAACAGTTTGTTTGACATAGTCATTACCAGCACTAAAGACGCTATAATCATGATAGAAGCAGGGGCTGGTGAAGCCCCTGAGAGTTTAATACTAGAGGCAATTAAATTTGGGCATGAAGCCAATCAAGAAATTATTGGGCTTCAGGAAGAGCTACGTCAGAGTCATGGCAAGCTCAAGATAGAGATAGAACCACGAGAAATTTCCCCCGAACTTCTAGCTCAAGTAGCATCCCTGTTCGTCGGCAAAATAGATAGAGCACTAGAGCAAAGGGGGAAATCGCTACGGCAGCAAGCTTTAGATTCCTTGAGAGAGGAAGTGAAACAAGCACTAATTAGTTCATTTACGGAAGATGAAATTAGGCTTGTCTTTGAACGCCAGCTCAAGGTAGAAATACGGAGGAGAATATTACAAAAGAGGCAGCACATAGATGGTCGTCGTAGTGACGAAATCCGCACTATCACGAGCGAAGTTGCTCTTTTACCTTGCACCCATGGTTCAGCGCTTTTCTCACGGGGAGAAACACAGGTCCTGAGCGTAACTACTCTTGGCTCGACACGAGAGGAGCAAGCATTGGATGGCTTAGGTTTAGAGGAATCAAAGCGTTTTATGCACCACTATAACTTCCCCCCTTTTTCTGTTGGAGAGGTAAAGCGAGTAGGAACGCCAGGGCGAAGAGAGATTGGACATGGTGCTTTGGTAGAGCGAGCTGTTGCCCTTATATTACCGACGGAAGAGGAATTCCCTTACACGATTCGTTTGGTCTCGGAGGTCCTTGGCTCTAATGGGAGCACATCTATGGGTAGCCTCTGTGCTTCGAGCCTTTCTCTGATGGATGCTGGAGTTCCTATTAAAAGGTCGATAGCTGGAATAGCTATGGGCCTTGTTACTGGTGAGGGGGGAGAGTATGTGATCCTGACTGATATTGAGGGTGCGGAGGATGCTTACGGTGACATGGACTTCAAGATTGCTGGTACATCTCAAGGGATTACTGCCTTGCAACTTGATATTAAGCTTAAAGGCATGAATGATGAAATGCTAGCTCAAGCGTTAGAGCAAGCTCGCTTGGCTCGCTTAGAGATATTGAATAAAATGGAGCAAACTATTAGTATCAGTCGTCCTGAACTTAGCCCATATGCTCCTAGAATGTATGAAATAAGCATTGATCCAAGCAAAATTGGCAGCGTTATCGGGCCCGGGGGCAAAACTATCAGGTCCATCACAGAAGAGACTAAAGTAACCATAGATATAAAAAATAATGGTACTATAATTATTGGTTCTCCGAACGAAGAAACAGCTCAAAGAGCAATAAAAACAATAGAAGATTTAACTAGAGAAGTGAAGTCAGGAGATATTTATACAGGGAACGTAACTCGGCTGCTAAGCTTCGGTGCCATGGTAGAGATCTTGCCAGGAAAGGAAGGCTTGGTACATATCAGCGAACTAGCTGATTACCGTGTCGCCAAAGTCGAGGATGTGGTAAAAGTCGGGGATGAGATAATGGTGAAGGTAATTGAGATAGACACTCAGGGGAGAGTAAACTTATCACGAAAAGCGGTATTTGAAGGACTCTCTAGTCCACATAAAGCCAGTGTGAGAGATACTTCAGCTCCCAAATACCAGGGGCATAACAGGGGTAGTTTTAAGCGATATCACTAGTGTCTATATCACAAGTTATAGGAAGTGAATTTTTGAATTTAGAGACAATTCGCTTTATGTTATTCTGGAGATGTAGTGCTGGAAGGTTCTCAAAAACATGTTGTCTTACTCGGGGTGACAGGTGACATAAGAGTAACTGAGCAATTACAGAATTACTCTAGAGTTTAGGAATTTAGTGTTAGAATTTGCATTGATATGGAAATCATAAGGGTAGTCATTAACGGAGCTTTGGGTAAGATGGGTAGGGAGATAACCAAGGCAGTAGACAGTGAGCCTGAGATGAAAATCGTTGGTGCCCTGGAGAAAGAAGTAAGTCAACAGTACTTCGCTCTACCGGAAACTTTGGAATTGGTGCCGTTTTCATCCAAGATGGGTTCTCTACTAAAGAAATGCAGTCCCGATGTGGTAGTAGATTTTACCAATGCCGAAGCCTCTATGGCGGCTGTTCGTATCGTTCTTAAACAAAAAGTTAACATAGTTATAGGTACCACAGGCCTTTCTGAGGGAAATTTAGCTGAGATTAGTGAGTTATGTCAGGCATATGAAGTTGGAGCTATAGTGGCTCCTAACTTTTCTTTGGGGGCAGCCCTTTTA
>JAXHSX010000117.1:0-4864 GCA_034190625.1 Chloroflexota bacterium | reverse complement strand
GGTATAGTGGTGTTATTCGAGACTGGCTTCAGCTCGCTTTATTGGGGCAACATCGTGATGTGGCTTATTGCTTTTGGCTTCATATATTTGGGCATCGCTAAAAAAATGGAGTCTTTGTTACTGGTACCTATAGGTTTTGGTATGTTACTGATAAACTTGCCACTCGGTGGTTTGTTTGAGTATGTTCAAGGAGTGCCTGAAGGGTTATTATCTAAGATATTCAGCTATCTAATAGCCGGGGAAATAATCCCGCCGCTCATATTCCTCGGTTTGGGAGCTATGACTGATTTCGGGCCCCTTATTGCTAATCCCAAGACATTGCTTCTCGGTGCAGCAGCACAATTTGGGGTTTATTTTGTTTTATTCATAGCTCTTCTTTTCGGGTTTGATATTTCTGAAGCATGTGCTATAGGCATAATCGGTGGAGCCGATGGTCCAACCAGCATTTATCTATCCGCTAAGCTAGCACCCCATCTGCTTGGCCCCATTGCCGTCGCTGCTTATTCTTATATGGCAATGGTGCCCATCATCCAGCCGCCAGTGATAAAAGCCTTGACCACAAAAAAGGAACGGGCAATCTACATGAAGCCTCAGATGAGGGAGGTAGCAACTTTACAAAAAATCTTGTTCCCCGTAATAGGGACACTGATTATCATTTTGCTTGTTCCCAAATCAGCTCCTCTCATTGGCATGTTTATGTTCGGCAATCTGCTTATGGTCAGCGGAGTTACCGATAGGTTGGCAAAGACCGCCAGTGAGGCCTTTATCGATATCCTGACCATTCTCCTTGGTGTAACTATCGGGGCATCAATGCCAGCGGCATTGTTTCTTAAACCGCAGACTTTGTTCGTGTTCTTTCTCGGCATGGTCGCTTTCGCAGTTGCCACTGCAGCTGGCACGCTGTTAGGCAAGTTGATGAATGTTCTGTCCAAGGAACCGATTAATCCGATGATAGGTGCCGCCGGGGTTTCAGCAGTGCCTATGTCAGCTCGCGTAGTCCAGAGGTTAGGGCAAGAAGCAAATCCGAAGAATTTCCTGTTGATGCATGCCATGGGACCAAATGTGGCTGGTGTCATCGGCACGGCTATAGCTGCTGGTGTCTTCCTGGGTATGCTGGGATAGAAACTACTTGCTTTCTTTGCCTGGTCGGGTTTAGTATGAGATAGCACGAGATTATATCTGAATCATCCTGCGTTCTCGCCTGGAGAATAATCGGAGAAAAAAGTGCTTTTAGTTTGCGCAAAATTTGCTGCCTGTGTACTGCTCATTCTGTTTGCCGGGATGAGGGTAGCTAAGTATGGCGATGTCATTGCTGAAAAAACAGGGTTAGGTGGGTTGTGGGTCGGCGTGGTGTTATTAGCCGTTGCCACCTCTTTACCCGAATTCTTTACGGGGATAAGCGCTGTAGTTCTACTGAAGGCTCCTGATTTAACCATAGGTGATCTTTTTGGTGCTAACACCTTTAATCTTCTTAATCTGGCTTTGCTTGATATCGTTTATCGGCACGGTCCTTTGCTGACTGCGGCGAGTCCGCGACATACATTAGTTGCTGGTCTGAGCTTGATTATGGTTGCCTTTCCTGCCAGTTGTTTGCTGATTAGCTCTTTTGTGTCTCATCCAGCCATCGGTTGGGTGGGGGTCTATACGCCGCTTATTTTCGTTTTGTACTTGCTCATGGTGAGGATGATATTCAACTTTGAGAAGCTGGAACAGGTTCAGATGCCTTCTGATGCTACCTCAACTACCAAGTATGAAACGATTTCATTAAAACGGGCATTTGTTTATTATGCTATATCTGCGATTATTATTATTGGAGCTGGAACCTGGCTGGCTTTTATAGGCAAGGAGTTGACTGAGCTCACTGGATGGGGACAAAGTTTTGTCGGTAGCTTATTTATTGGCTTTGCCACTACTTTGCCTGAAATCACTGTCTCATTTGCAGCTTTACGTTTAGAGGCTGTGGACTTGTGTGTAGCGAACATGCTGGGTAGTAATCTTTTTAACATGATGATTGTCGGTGTAGATGACCTTTTCTACACTGAGGGGCCAATATTGGCTGATGTGTCGACAAGTCATGTCTTCACTGCTTTGGTGGTGATACTTATGACTGGAGTGGTCATCGCTGGGCTTATTTCTCGTCCTCAGCGCAAGACGCCTCTCAAGGCGAGTTGGTATTCGCTGGCACTAATAGGTGTCTTTATCTTAGGGGCTTACGTTAATTTCGTTATATGAAGTTGCATTTAGCCTTTCTGATGTTAATTGAATGATCGGTGCAAAGACAAAAATTCTAACCTATGCTAAATGATGTAAGTAGAGTGACTGGCATAACTTAGAGATGCAGGAAGTTCTGGCTTCCTTAAACTCAAATAGTAGCGGCTTAAACCAGGAAGAAGCCCAGCGTCGCTTGGTTCACTTTGGCCCAAATGAATTGAAGAGCAAAGAAAGAGGATTGACAAACAGGACGATAGATTGAGGTATCCGAATGATAAATGAGACTAAGTGGTATCAGTTGTCAATAGAAGAGACCTTCGAAGAGCTGGAAGCTGATGACGACGGGCTTACCTCTAGTGAGGCAAAGTCCAGACTGGAAAAGTACGGCTATAACGAGTTGGAGTACAAGAAACCAAGCATTGTCATGCGAGTCTTATGTCAGTTTCAGAGTCCATTGGTATATGTCCTGCTGGTGGCAGGGGCAATTACTGGCACTCTAACCCTACGTGGGGAGGATATGCTATGGGATACGGTAGTTATCTTAGGGGTGGTTATCCTCAATGTGATAATAGGTTTCTGGCAAGAGGGGAAGGCTGAGGCTGCTCTGGAAGCGTTGAAAAAGATGATGGTATCGGAGTGCAGTGTGCTTAGGGACGGAGAGCGGAAAGTTATACAGTCACGGGACCTGGTTCCAGGCGATGTGGTTCTCTTTAGCGGTGGTGATAGCATACCAGCCGATTTACGCTTGTTTTTTACCAAAGATGCCAGTGCTGATGAAGCTCCCCTTACCGGGGAATCGACACCGGTGGAAAAGAATGTTGCTCCTATTCCGAGGCCCAATCTGCTTCCATCTGATCAACAGTGTATTGCCTTTAGTGGCACCTTCCTTACTCGCGGCTCAGCCCGAGGGATTGTAGTCGCAACTGGAGAGAAAACAGAGTTTGGCAAAATTGCCAAACTGGTAAGAGAGACCAAAAAAATAGCTACCCCACTACAGAGGAAGATAGCCGCTTTCACCAAATTACTGATTATCGCTATCCTCGTTCTTGGTTGCGTTAATTTCTTGATGGGTTACTTCTTCGGGTTTAGCTTTACATATAGTTTTCTGGCTTCGGTTGCCCTCATTGTGGCTGCCATACCCGAGATGCTGCCGATGATAGTGACCGGAATTCTAGCCCTGGCGGCAACAGCTATGGCGCACAGGAACGCTCTCATAAGGAGACTGCCAGCGGCGGAAACATTGGGTTGCGCTACAGTCATATGTTCAGATAAGACGGGGACTCTTACTAAAAATGAAATGACTGTAGTAAAGATATATTCCGGCGGTAAAAGCTATGAGGTGAGAGGGGTGGGTTATGAGCCCAGTGGAAAGTTCGCTTTAGGGGGCAACGTAATTAATCTGACACAGGAGAATAATGCGCTTACTGAAACCTTGAGGGCGGGTTATCTATGTAATGATGCCACCTTGGTGAAGGATGAAGAAAGATATCACATTATGGGGGACCCCACTGAGGGAGCTCTAATAGTCTCAGCAGCTAAAGCCGGCATTACTGAAAAACCTCTCAGATTGGATGAGATACCTTTTGAGTCAGAGAAAATGTATATGGCTACTTTGCACAAGGGTCAAAGGGAAAATATCATCTATGTGAAAGGCGCACCGGAGAGAATTTTAGGGATGTGCCAACATCAGTTGACTGATAAAGGTATTGAGCCGCTAAGGGGTGAGGATATACTGGGAAAAGAGGGTGAGATGGCGGGGGAGGCCTTGAGGGTGCTCGGTGTGGCTTACAAAACTGTTTCCGAGGAGAGGACTTCGTTAGAGCCGTCAGATATGAACGGGCTAATTTTCCTCGGATTGGAGGGGATGATAGACCCCCCTCGGGAGGAGGCAATTGGGGCAGTTGGAAAGTGTAAGGCAGCTGGGATAAGGTCAGTAATGATAACCGGTGACCATGTACTAACGGCGAAGGCTATTGCCCGGCAACTTGGGATAACGGATAGTGATGAAGACGCTGCTCTGACCGGGCAAGAGCTAGCCAGTATGAGCGATGATGAGTTACATGAAGCCGTGGGCAAGGTCTCAGTTTATGCCAGAGTGTCTCCAGAGCACAAGTTGAGGATAGCCCAGCAGTTGCAGAGGAGGGAACAGATTGTTGCGATGACCGGTGATGGGGTAAACGATGCCCCAGCTCTAAGAGCAGCCGATATAGGTATAGCCATGGGAATAACCGGAACTGAGGTGAGCAAGGAAGCCTCTGATATGATTCTGACTGATGATAACTTTAGCAGCATAGTGAATGCAGTGGAAGAAGGTAGACATGCTTGGAATAATCTAGAGAAGGCTATCTTTTATACCTTGGCTACTAATGGCGGACAGGCGCTACTGGTTCTGGGGGCAATATTAGTAGCTCCATTCGTTGTCCTTCTCTCCCTGCGCCTTCCTTTAGAGCCGATACAAATTTTGTGGGTAAATTTGCTTGACTCTGTATTCCTCACTATGCCGCTAATGATGGAACTCAAGGAAAAGGGGTTGCTTTTAAGTCCCCCTCGTGATCCCAAGGAAAAAATAGCTAATCGCCTCTTTTTTATAAGGGTTGGTGAAGTGTCAGTGGCAATGGCGGCGGCCGCCTTTATCATCTTTTGGACCTTTGGA
>JAXHSX010000116.1:0-15631 GCA_034190625.1 Chloroflexota bacterium | reverse complement strand
TCGCATAACCAATGGATTCGTGGAGGGAAAGAACAACAGAATCAAAACTATAAAGAGGATGGCTTATGGCTACCGCAACATGAATAACTTCCGGATGAGGATATTGGCAACTAACCCGGGCCGCGAGGTCAATTTTTCACACTTATTGACGTAGAACCGAACCATTCGGGGTATTGACAAAATGAAGAAATGACATATAATAATATATAGGGTATGTGATAGTGACATCAAATTAGCTTAACGGGGATAACTACGCAGGGTTGATTCGTTTTTATTAAGATACCAAACTCTGCAGGCTATATAATACTAGAGGAGGTGAAACATGAAAAAGTTAGCCCTATCAATCGGTCTGGTATTAGTTTTGTTGGTTAGCTTTGTAGCTTTTGGTTGTGCACCGGAAGCTAAGCCACCAGCGGAGAAACCGCCAGCCGAGAAACCACCAGCGGAGAAGCCGAAACCACCGGCGGAGAAGCCGAAACCACCAGAAGTGAAGCCAATAAAGATCAGATTTTCTCATATCTATTCGGCTACACCTGACAGCGCTCCTCACGTCTGGATAGAAAAGTTCCAGGAATTATGCGATAAGGAAATACCGGGAAGGATCATAGCCGAGGAATACCCTGCCTCTCAGCTTTATAAAAGCGTGCCGGGAATGAAGGCTGTTGCCGCCGGTGCTATTGAAGCTAGTTACTGGGTTGATGCCTACTGTGCAGCAGTCCTGCCCGGTGATGAGGGGAAGAATGCTTTTTCCGCTACTGCCTTTCCCATCTGGAAGTGTCCCGAACACTATTATGAGTTTATGGTGACTTATTTACCTGAAATGTCAAAAAAATACATGGAGCCGTTAGGAGTAAGCGCCATGGGCATGTGGTGCTCATACGGGACACAGTATGTGTCCACGAAGCCGCTAAGGAAGTTCGATGATCTCAACGGAGTTAAGGCAAGGATAAGTCCCATACCGTGGCTTATACAATTAATCAAGCTTCTGGGCACAGTGCCGATGGCGATAGATGTGGCTGAGGTTCCTGGAGCACTGCAATCGGGCACAATAGATGCTGCCTGTAGCGTTACCTCCGTTCTACTTCGGGATAAGTGGTATAGTATGGCTCCCTATATGACTCCGACCGGGGTGCCAGGGATAAATGCTATGGGTGGTTGGTGGTGGAATCTTAAATTCTTGAATGGGTTACCTGACGATGTCAGGGCGAATCTTGAGAAGATCATAACTCAGACTGATGCATATGTAGAAGATACGATCTCATTGCCCATCAACCATAATTATATCGAAATCTTTAGCTCCGATGGAGCTAAACCCCAGGACTGGAGCCCCGAGGAATTAGCCAAGGTTCAGGAAGCCTTAGAGCCCTTTTTTGCTGAATATGCAGATAAACCGGGATCGAAATGGACGTTAGAGAAAGCTGCGGAGATGGGCAAGAAATATACTCCGGAATATATAGAGGAGCTGGCTAAGAAATATCGGGGAGTTAAGTTCCCACCCGGGTTTCAGGACCTGGCGAAGAAATAGGTAGCTTTGGATCAGGAACGATGAAGAGATAAGCTATGAAGGGTGCGGCTAAGTTCAGCGATGGTCTGGAGAAGTTTGCCAATAACTTTGGCGTTGTTCTACTAAGCGCCCTTACAATCATTATCTTTGTGGAAGTTATTGCCCGATATGGCTTTCATGCTTCTTCACCAGCTAGCGAGGAGATCTCTCGACACCTGTTTGTCATTCTAGGTTTTATTGTGGCTGGGGTGGCCTGGAAAACAGACAGCCATGTTAAGATTGATATGATACTGAAGCGTTTCAGCGATAAAGGGCAATACATCTTAACGCTGATTTTCAACGTCTTTGGGCTTTTCACCGCCGGGACGTGGCTGTGGTGTGCTATCAGCATGATAAAGTGGGAGCTCACTTTACCTTCGGTGACTGAAGTAATGGAGATTCCCTGGATTGTCCTGTTTTCCTTTCTATGTTTAGGTATGACTATACTTGTGTACTACATCATTGAGAGGTTAGTCAAGCTTATTAGGTCGCCCGGCCACAGGGGATTGGAAACAAAGGGCATGTCTAAAAGCTGAACAAAGAGTTGCCTGATGGGCTATTGTTTGGGATAAATTTATAGAGGTATGTTTTATTGATGGTTTGGGCTGGTATTGCTCTTATTATAGTTCTTTTCTTTTTGGGTGCTCCCATCTTTGTTGCCTTTGGCTCAGGAGCGTCTATCATTTGTCTGTGGTACCTGGGAATACCCCCTGAGATGGTGGGTATGAAATTGTGGGAGAGCCTGAATTCCTTTACCCTCCTTGCCATACCTATGTTTATCATTGCCGGCAACTTCATGGCTCAAGGAGGTGCAGCAAGACATCTCGTTAACTTTATCAATAGTCTGATAGGGCATACTCGTGGGGGCCTGGCGATGGTGATCATCCTTACTTCTGCCTTCTTTGCCTGCTTATGTGGGTCAACCATAGCTACAGTTGCCGCTGTAGGTGCCATAATGTTTCCCATGATGGTCGAGTCGGGCTATTCCAGGAGATTAAGCACATCTGCTATAGCTATGGGTGCTACCCTGGGACCAATCATACCACCAAGCACATGGATGATTCTCTATGGACCATTAACGGGGACGAATGTAGCTGAGTTGTTTGCTGCGGGAATTATCCCTGGGATACTCATCGCGCTCGCCTTTCTGCCCATGGTTCGACACCAGGCGATAAAAGAGAAAACAATTCTTAGGCCTGCTGCTACCTGGGGGGAAAGGGGGCGGAGCTTTGTCAAGGCAATTCCGGCGATACTCATGCCGATCATCATACTCGGTGGCATCTATGGAGGGATATTCACCCCTACAGAGGCAGCCGCGGTGGCTGCAATTTATTCTCTAATTATCGGGTTTGCTGTCTATCGAGGTTTGAACTTACGAACTGCCTATGCTGCCGTAGCTGATACCGTGCGCACTCTGGGCGCTCTCCTCCTTCTGGTAGTGTCGGCGATACTCTTCGGCTTTGTTCTGGCTCAAATTGGCATCCCCAGGATGATATCTGGGGCGGTTGCCGCAGCGGGATTTAGCCCGGCTATCTTCCTTGTTATTTTCTGCGTAATATTGGTGATCCTGGGTATGTTTGTCGAGGGAATTGCTCTTCTGCTCATCCTGGCGCCGTTATTTTACCCCACAGCAGTTGCTATGGATATTAACCTGGTCCACTTCGGCCTCCTTTTCGTTGTTGGCTTATGTATCGGCCAGG
Organism: Chloroflexota bacterium; assembly: GCA_034190625.1. GTDB lineage: Bacteria > Chloroflexota > Dehalococcoidia > GIF9 > AB-539-J10 > CG2-30-46-9. Next base: position 12,388 of record JAXHSX010000116.1, on the reverse strand, counting down.
TATCTCCTCCATTTGGCACCGGTGTTTTCACTCTCAGTGCCTTCACCGGCGAACCATCGGAAAGTATTTTTAAAGGCGTTTTGCCTCTATTGGGGATCGAGGTTGCTATCCTATTTATTCTGGCTCTGGTGCCACAGATCAGCCTCTGGCTACCCAATATGATGCGTTGAACTAATGGAAAGAGTGGCGGAACAGGACTCTTTGTTACAAGGTTATCGGGTCCTAGATTTAACTGATGAGAAGGGTCTCCTTTGTGGCAGAATCCTGGGTGACTTTGGCGCTGATGTAATCAAGATTGAATCTCCTGGGGGAGACAACGCTCGAAATAACCCCCCTTTCTATAAAGACGATCCTGACTCCGAGAAGAGCATGTTCTGGTTTTATACTAACTTTAACAAGAAAGGGATGACGCTTAACATTGAGACTGAGGAAGGCATAGAAATATTCAAAAAGCTGGTGAAGAGGTCGCATTTTGTCATTGAGTCCTTCGAGCCGGGATATATGGATAGCCTGGGCTTGAGCTACAAGCAACTGGAGGAGGTGAACCCAGGTATAATCATGACTTCCATCACTCCCTTTGGGCAAACAGGTCCCTACGCTCATTACAAGGTTACGGACTTAATTTCACAGGCAATGGGAGGGCTGGTCTATATTCTGGGGGATTCCGATCGCCCCCCAACACGTATTTCTGAGCCCCAAGCCTTCTTTCAAGGAGGACTCCAGGGTGCACTTGGCTCCATGGTGGCTCACTACTATCGTGTGATGACCGGAGAGGGTCAGCACGTAGATGTTTCCATTCAGCAAGCTGTGGTGTTAACCCTGATGATGGAGGTAGAATACTGGGATATACTAAAGTTTAATTATAGAGGTGAGGGGTGTGGTTTTGTTTATTCCAGACCACAAGGTCAGCTATTCCATCGCCGCGTTTTTCCCTGTAAGGATGGGTATGTATATTATATGATGGGTGGTGGAGCGCAAATAGGATTAATAGCTAGTTCCAAGGCAATGGTGGAGCTGGCTAACCGCGAAGGCATGGCTTTAGAGCTCAAGGATTATGATTGGACCAAATACGACCTTATGACAGCAGACCAGAAAGAGACAGATCATATGCTTGATTTGGTAGCGGAATTTCTGATTACCAAGAGCAAGGCCGAGCTGGCTGCCGCCGCAGCCGCAAATAATATCTTCCTCGCTCCATGCTATGATATGAAAGATTCTGGGGAGAGCTCCCAGCTAAAGGCGAGGGACTTCTGGGTGGAGGCAGAGCATCCCGATTTAGGGGAGGCAATAACCTACCCCGGGGCTGCGATGAAAGTGAGCCAATGCCCCTGGCAGGTATATCGTCGTGCCCCCCTTATAGGGGAGCATAATGAGGAGATATACATTGAGGAGCTAGGGTTTTCTAGAGAGAAACTTGTCATGCTGAAGAGCAAGAATGTCATCTAAGGGAGTAGTTGTGAATCAGGTATTTGAAGGGGTAAAAGTCGCTGATTTTTCCTGGGTAGCAGTGGGTCCTCACATTGGCAGGGAATTGGCTGAGCATGGGGCAACGGTAGTTCGTGTGGAATCCCACAAGAGGCCTGATATGTTGAGGACAGGCCCGCCATTTAAGGGTGGCATCACTGATGTAAATCATAGTGCCTTTGGCGCTGCCTACAACACCTGCAAGTATGGTATCAGCCTTGACTTGAATAAGCCTAGGTCTAAGGAGGTTGCTGCTAGGTTGGTGAAATGGGCTGATGTCATCACTGAGAGCATGGTTCCCGGGACGATGGCGAAATGGGGTCTGGATTATGAGAACTGCTGCAAGATAAAGCCTGATATCGTTTACCTCAGTACATGCCAGCAAGGACAGTATGGACCATACGCCAAGCTGCCCGGATTCGGTGCTTTCTCAGCTCTTATGGGTGGTTATTCCTTCATCACCGGGTGGCCTGATCGAAATCCTGCAGTGCTATGGAACAATTATACCGACTTTATTTCCTGTTGGTATTGCGCTATCGCTGTTATTGGCGCTTTGCTTCACCGTAAGAAGACGGGTAAGGGCACGTATATTGACCTGGCGCAAATAGAAGCAGGATTAACCTTTTTAGGCCCAGCAGCATTGGATTATATGGCAAGTGGCAGGATACCTGTGCGTAGTGGAAACCATGATACTTATATGGCACCTCACAACGTTTACCCTAGCCGCGGTAAGGACAGTTGGATAGCTATTGCTATATCCAGTGAAGAGGAGTGGCAGTCATTTTGCCGGGTTATTGGTGAGCCCGAGTGGAGTAAGCAAGGCAGGTTCTCCACGTTTATAACAAGGAAAGAAAATGAAGACGAGCTCGATGGTCTGATAGCAGGGTGGACAATTAATTATACTGCCGAACAGGTAATGGTTATGATGCAGGAAAAGAGTGTCCCTGCAGGGATGGTAGAGAAAGGGCAAGATTTATTTTATGATCCCCAATTAAAGCACAGGGAGCATTTACGTTTTCTACAGCACACAGTGATAGGGAGGCATGCCTACAACGCCCCAGCTTACAAGCTTTCTAAAACTCCTTGTTATATCTGGAAGGCTGCTCCTTGTCTTGGTGAGGATAATCTTTATGTTTATCAGGACATCCTGGGCTTTTCTGAAGATGAGATTTCTGACTTGATTGTGGAGGGCGTTATCACTACTGAGGCTGATGTCCCTGAATCCATGAAAGGGTAGATCTCAAGGGGTGGAGGCATAATTTACACGACACAGGTAATTGGTCCCTATCTCATTCATATCGTGTCAAATCACTTAACTAGGTAACCCAACTGCATGTTATTGATGTCAACTCCTTGCCAGGGCAAAATGCCGATTCACCTCCTAGTTAGGGTCATAGGGTATACCTTTCTTAAGAATAGCATAGAGAACCGATAGAAACTTACTGCCTACAGCCACAAGGATATGCATCATAGGTTTACCCTCAGCAACTCGGCGCTGGAAGCAAGACCGATACCGATTTTTCTATCCCCAGCTACTCACCATGAAAACCCCCTCACAGCCTTCCAAAAAAACATTTCTCACTAACTGACAAAGAGACCAAAAGAATAAGAGCACCTTAGTTCTGTAGATACCGCAATAGACCACTCCTATTCACCGCCCCATCCGGATGCTGAAAACCGCCTGTTTTCAACTTTTAAAAAGGAAGATGCCCCAGCACTTGTTTTGACATTTTTAGGAATACTTACCTATACGTATACGTACTGCTGCGAAAAGAGTGGGATTTCCAATACGAGGCATAACTAAAGTCGTTTTTTTTTCAGGTCTTGAAAACTGAAAATTTATTATTCGAACACCTTCGCTTGGAGTAGTTCAACAAATTCCTCATCAGACATGCCCAGAATCTTACTAGCAACGTAATGGGTATGCTCACCTAAAAGAGGAGATGGCATTCGAATATCAGCCGGAGTTTTAGATAACCGCCACGAGGGCAACTCATAGGAATGGAGCCCTATCTCCGCATGGTTTAAGAGCTTAAAGTGCCCCCGATGCTTAAGTTGAGGGTCATCATGGAGGTCTTTTCCTGTAGCTACTATTCCAGCAGCTACGCCTAAAGATTGCATTTTAGTCATTACTTCCTCTGCAGTAAAGTTGATTGTCTCTGTCTCTACCAGTTTGTCCAGCTCATCCTCGTGCTGTTTCCTGCCTAGTAAAGTGTCGAACTTGGGATCCTTAGACCAATGGGGATCACCCATAGCATTAACAAAAGATTGCCACTCTTGATATGTAAATACTCCTATAGAACACCATCGATTTTCTCCCCGGCAGCGATAAGCTCCATGAGGAGCAGCATTGGGGGAGCGGTTACCCGAAGGAGCAGCTATTCTTCCATTAACGGTGTAATCAAACAGGGCAGGAGAGAGAAACATTGCCCCTCCTTCAAGTTGGCAAACATCTATATATTGTCCTTCCCCTGTTCTACTTCGATGATCAAGGGCGGTTATTATGGCGACTATGGCGTACCAGGGCACAACGAAGTCCGTATACGCATTATTTGTTCCCGCTGGGATGCGATCAGGCCAACTTATTAGATTGGTAAAGCCAACTAGGGACTGTAGCTCGGTGCCGAATCCAGCCTGTTTTGAACGAGGGCCGGTTTCTCCTTGCATACTCAGGCTAACCATAATGATATTTGGCTTTATCTTCCTAAGATCCTCATAGCTTAGCTCCCATCTCTCCATTGTTCCAGGCATGAAGTTCTCTACCACCACATCAGCCCAACTTACTAACCTTTTGGCAATCTCTATCCCTTTGGTCTTACTCATATCCAAAGTCATACCATATTTATCGTTATTATAAGCATCAAACGTGGCACAACGGTTTACCCCGGGTATCCCGCTAGCCATAGGGATATAGGCTCTAAATAGGTCAAGCTTGTTCTTAGACTCTACTTTCACCACTGTGGCTCCATGACTTGCCAGATATCTAGTAGTTGCTGGACCAGCGATAACCCAGGAGAAATCGAGAATGTTCACTCCTTCAAGTGCCTGCTTCCCCTTCAAATAACTCCTCCTTCTTTCAACATGATTAACTCTTCCGTGGAGAAACCTAGCTCATGAGAGTAAACCTCTCCATTGTGCTCTCCAATAAGAGGGGCGCGATGTCTCACTCCATAATAAAACTTGCTCGATTTGAGTGCTGCCCCAGGGTAAGTTAATGCGGTTCCCAGTTCAGGATGGTCTATCTTCTTCCAGAATCCTCTCGCCTCAAGTTGTTCGTCTTCCCGCAGGTCTTTGGCATTATTCACCGGGAAGAGTATCATCCCTCTCTTTATCGCCTCCTCATAAATTTCCGCTTTAGTATGGATGAGGAAGAAATCGGTAAAGCTTTCCTCCCAATCCTCCAATTGCTGTTGAGTGATCTCGCCAAAATCAATCTCCTCCCATTTTATCCCCTGGAGATCGGCTCCTTTCCCTTCGCTGTTCATCCATTCAACCATAGCCTTTGTTTTCGAACCTTGCCCGGCTACCCATATCCTCCAGGAGAAGAATCCATCCTTGCAGTGCCAGATTATCCTTGGGGAGACTTTTCCACGAAAAACCCGGCTTCCTTGTCTCTTTGCAATGTCTTTGCCGATATCCCAGAAGAAGGAAGAGAGGTGGGCACTACAAGCAGCACTCTCCTCAATAGAAACATCAACATATTGCCCCTCTCCAGTCGTCTGCCGATGGTGGTGGGCGATCATCGTTGCGGCGGCAGCCTGGGCCCCGGCTTGGAGATATGCCTGCTCAATGCTGAGGCGGAGGGGAGCCCTATCTGCATCGCCAGCGATATATACTGATCCGCCCATAGACATATATACAAGGTCACAAGTTTTATAATCCCTGTATGGTCCGGACTGTCCAAAGGGTGTAATCGAGGTCATAATAATTCGGGGATTGAGTTCACTTAGCACCGCATAATCTAAGCCTAACTTAGCCATGTATCCTGGCGGGAAAGACTCAATGATAAAATCAACATCCTTAGCTAATCTTTTGAATACCTCCTGTCCCTCTTTGGTCTCGATGTTCAGGGTTATTCCTCGCTTATTGGCATTATAGGCAAACCAATAGAGGCTTTTCTCAGGGTCGGGAATATCATGATAAAAGGGGCCAATATTGCGAGAACGGTCTCCTCCCGGCTTCTCTATCTTTATCACCTCGGCACCGAAGTCACCGAGAATCCTACCGCAGAGGAACCCCTTTTCATCAGACAGGTCTAAAGCTCGATAATGGATCAAAGGTAGGGCCTGCGTATTCATATTGTTGTTTTTCTAACCTTTGCCTGAGAAATGACTTGTGGCGGCGAGTGCCGCCTTTCGCTTTTGCTGCCGTTCGGAGAGATAAGGGAGTATCCCAGTGCGTAAGGTTAACAGAACGGCAATGATGACGACTCCGTAAATTATCAAATTCAAGCCTGGGAAATATTCGCCGAACTCTGTCTTTAGCACCTCCCCTAGTGGAATAAGGATAACGGAGCCAAGCACTGGACCCCACAAAGTTCTCGATCCCCCAATAACGGTGAGTAAGATCAAAACGATCCCAAAATGGGGGCTTAACATATGTGGGGAGATGAACCTGTAATATTGTGCCCAGAAGACGCCTCCCACAGCGGTTAAGGCGCCGCTAATGACCAGAGCAATTATCTTATAACGATTTACGTTTACCCCCGCGGCGCCAGCTACCCGCTCATTATCATGTATAGCCCGAAAATAAATACCCATTTTGGAATTAAGTATGTATTTAACAAGGAAAAGCGCCCCAATATTGAAGGCAAAAATAATGTAATAAAAGGGCAGTTTGCTTTCGAATTGAAAATATGCTGGATTGGTTCCACTATACATGAGGGCGATGCCTTCGGTTGATCCCATGATCGGTACAGAAAGCATGATAAACTCAGCTACAAAGCATATAATAAGTGTGAAAACGGCGAAGGTTATCATTGGCAGCTTATAGCGAAAGCTGAGCCAGCCGACAATTAAAGCCACTATCGCTCCAGTTGCTGCTCCTGCGAGCAGCCCAATCCAAGGGCTGATACCCCAGAAAAGCCACATTATAGTGGAAACATAAGCCCCACATCCCAGAAAAAGCGAGGGTAATATGGAAAATAATCCTGGTAGAGAGCTGATATTCCAGGATGTACAGAGATACATTATCCAAAGCATATAGAGCATAGTATGGATCCAATAACTACTTACGAAACAAGGCAATATGGCTAAAGCGATAAAAAGCGCAATTGGTAGAACACGATCCAAACGAAGCCACTGCTTTTCCATTTATACTCCTCTGAATAGCCCTTGTGGTCTGAAGAATAAGAAGAAAATGAAAATTATATAAGGGAGGGCTGCTGCCATCGTCCCTCCTATGGTCAAGCCAGCTATGGATTCTATAAGTCCCATAGCAAAGCCGGCAACCAAAGCTCCAACAAAGTTCCCCATCCCTCCTATTACTAAAATGATGAGAGCAAAGAGGGTGAGATCTAGTCCGATAAATGGGCTCACTTCCCACCACGGAGCAACCAGTGAGGCAGATACAGCTATAAGCACAAAGGCCAGCGCCCAGACCATCATCTGAACCCTTCTCACCCTGATTCCCATTAGGCTAGCCGTTTCCATATCCTCAGACACAGCTCTGATGGCACGACCGAAATCAGTTGAGCGCAGCATCCAGTAAAAACCCAGTCCTATTACCAAGGCAGCGATGAACGCTATTAAATGTGGCAAGCCTAATACCAGATGTCCCAGGGTAACCCTATGTAAAACGATAAAGCTGGGGATAAGGCGTGGGGTGGCAGTGAAAAGACCGAGTAAAAGGTTCTCTATAACGAAGATTAGACCGAGGAATATCTGAAAGCTAACGAGGATGCCGCTATCCATTACTCGGCATAATATATAGCGGTAAATCAGAATGCCTATGCCAAAGAGCACCGGGGCGGTGATCAACACTGATATATAAGGGTCAAGAGCAAGCGAACCAGCGAGGACAATACAGAGATAAAGAGCTACACATACGAAGTTACCATGGGTTAAGTGCAATTGTTTAGTTACGGCATAAGCTAGGGTAAGACCACTGGCCAACAGTGCATATATGCCTCCTCTAGCTAATCCTATTAATAATGCCTGACTCCAGAGCTCCATATATCCCTTCCTTAATTTCCTACTTTATTTTTCCATATCTTATTTTCCCATATAGATGTCTTCAACCCTCTTATCTTGAAGCAATTCACTACTCTTCCCGGAGAGCATGACTCTCCCATGTGAAAGGACATAGCTTTGGCTACTCGCTTTTAACGCCACTGTGGCGTTTTGCTCCACTAGCAATATGCAGACTCCTTGCTGATTTAAGTGAATGAAGGTCTGGAAGATGTCTTTTATCAGGAGTGGTCCTAAGCCCAGGGAGGGCTCATCCAACAATAAAACCTTAGGCTCAGCCATTAAACCACGAGCTATAGCCAGCATCTGCTGCTCACCGCCGGAAAGTGTTCCAGCTATTTGTTTTTGCCTTTTTCCCAACACAGGGAAAAGGTGGTACACCATCTCCAGGCTTTCCTTCCTCCTCTCCCTTGCCCGAGGAATATAGCTACCGAGAAGGAGGTTCTCATATATAGTCATATTAGAAAATAGCCTTCTCCTTTCAGGAACAAGGGCAAGCCCTTGGTTAACGATCTCATCAGTTGGTAAAGAGGCTAAATCAATGCCATCGAATAATATTCTTCCCGAATTCGGTTTGAGCAAGCCGCTGATAATTTTTAGCAAGGTGCTTTTCCCACTATTATTGGCTCCAATTACACTCCTCGTCTCTCCAGTATCCAGGTCTAGGGAAATTTCATGTAATACTTGTAAGACTCCATAGCCAGCAGTTACTTTTTCTAATCTAAGCACCTTCAGCCTCCCAGCCAATATAAGCTTCAATCACTTTCCGATTGCTCATTACCTCCTCAGGAGAGCCTTCAGCGATAATCTCCCCAAAATCAAGCACTAACACCCGATGGCATAACTCCCTGATTAGCTCAAGGCGATGTTCCACTATCAGAAAAGTTACTCCTTCTTTATTTAGCCTTTTTATCAGGGAAATAATTGGTGTGGCTTCAAATCCGCTCAACCCGGCCATAACTTCATCAAGAAGAACCATCTGAGGCTGAGAGCTTAGTACCCTCCCTAGTTCTACCATCTTTTGCTCAGCGGGAACCAAGCTTGAAGTCAATTGCTCCGCCTTAGCTTCAATGCCAAGCAAATCTATTATTTCCTTGGTTCGCTGGCGAGCTTTTGATAAAGGCAGATTAAGCAAGGCTGGAACCAATATGAAGTCAAAAATGGTAAAGGAAGGTAAAGTCTCTACCAGTTGGAATGTCCGAGCCACCCCTCGCTCCAAAACCTGGTGTGGCTTTAAGCCATCGAGCCGCTTGTCATCGAAGAAAATCGAACCCTTGGTGGGAGCGTAGAATCCAGAGATGACTTCAAAAATGGTTGACTTCCCTGCCCCGTTAGGACCAATAAGACCGACTATTTCGCCAGCCTCCACCTCAAAGGAGGCAGAGTTTACCGCGATTAGCCCGCCGAAGGCTTTAGTTAAATCCTTCACATTTAGCATGTCTTATTATTTAGGAAATACCGGTTCAGCAGTGCGAATTTCCAAAGGAAAGATAAGCTCCAATTCATGCTCCTGCCATTGCGCCCCGAATGGTGTTACGTTTACTGGTCTCCCATTGGGATAAAACTCGAGAGCAGGAAGAAACAGAGGGGCGACTAAATGAGGGTCTCCTTCCTCTATCTTAATCTCGTGAAGAGCATCGTTGACCTTCTCTGGGTCTTTAGTTCCAATTGTCTCCCAGACTCGACAAAGTGCATAAGCTGCTTGCATATCGAGGTAATGATAGAAAGTCGCTGCTATGCCTTTAGCTTTAAGCCATGGCTCGAATTTTGTCGCTGCTTCCTGATAAGGCGGATAAGGCAATTTAGGGTGGGTCAGCGCCGTAAAGAAAACTGCTTTTGTGGCAATTTGATCTATCATCATCTCTTCGCCAAGCATTTGCCAAAATTTCTCGTAGCCAATCAAGCTCAAACCCGAAACCAAAACAGGGGGGTAGAAGCCGAGTTCATGAAATGCCTTAAAGTTCTTTGTCGAATTTGCCACAATGTCATTGTAGATAACAACATCAGGCTTACTTGCCTTCACCTCTAAGGCTACTGACGCCATCATTGCCTCTGTTATCTTCGCCGGATGTAGCTTGTTATATACTATATTTTTCGTCAAGCCCATTGCCTCTAATTCCGGTATTGCCGCTTCTTTAGCCATTTTGATATAGTCGGCATCGCAAAATACCAGGGCGATCCGGTCATGCTTTATGTTAAACTCCTCAATCAATCCCCTAAGTATTATGTTAATGGGAGCTTTACCATACGCCTCGTCGCTGGGAGCGCTAAAGCAGAACCAATATTTCAGGTTAAGTGGAAATAACGGTCCTCCGGTACTGATAGTGCCCAACACAGGTATCTTATTCTTATCAAAATAGGGAGCACCAGCCGATTGTTCCATAGTTGCAGAGGAAAAAATAATAGCATCAACTTTTTCCACTGTAACCAATCGCTCCAGCTCACCAACTACCTTATCAACATTGCTCTCGGTATTGCCATAAACCCATTCGATCTTGGCGCCTCCCATACTCTTGATGCCGCCAGCAGTGTTAGCCTGTTCAAATACCCATTCTGCTCCAGCGAGAGCCTCGCCATAGGCAGCAGCAGGACCAGTTCTAGCTCCCAATAAACCTACCTTTATCGTCGGCGGTGGCTTCTCTGCTGGTGGCTTCTCTGCTGGTGGCTTCTCTGCTGGTGGCTTCTCCTGCGGCGGTACTGCCTCAGGGGCGCAACCCCACATACCCATAGTCAACCCAACCAAAAGTGCTATCACCAATAATAAAACCCCGACTCTTTTGGAAATTTGCATTACCTACCTCCTTGTCCTCATTCCATTTTATCGCTCACGAACCAAACTTCAAGGGAGAATTGGTTCAGCCGTGCGAAACTCCTTGGGATAGATGCATTCCAGCTTATGATCCTGCCATTGAAACTCAAGTAACCTAGCATTCAATGGCTCTCCTGCTGATGTCCATTTAAGATATGGGTACCATAAAGGCACAACCAGATCTTCGGTTGGCAACTCAATCTCACGAAGGGCATCATTGACAACCTTGGGATCCTTAGTACCCTTCTCTTCCCAAATTTGGCAAAGTATATCTGCTGCTTGAGCCGAAAGTAGATGGTAAGGTGTATATGTTATCCCCTTTGCTTTTATCCAGGGCTTATATTTAGCAACAAAATCTTGAAACGGTTCAAAGGGCATCTCATCGAATGCAACGCCATAATTGAAAACAGTATGTTCTACCACCATTTCCATCATCAGCGGTTCCCCTATAACTTTCCACGCTTTCTCACTTGCCATCATAGTTATGGTAGTAATAACTATAGGGGGATAAAGTCCCACCTCATGGGATACTTTCCACCACATAGGCTCAGTCCCCACATAGTTTAGAGTTAAGAGAACATCTGGATTGCTCGCCTTTACTTCCAACGCCACTGAGCTTAATTCTGCCTCACTGGGCTTAGCAGAATACTTACGGTCATATACTATGTTTTTATCTAACCCAGCTTTCTTGAGCACTTTCATTGCTCCATAGTAGCTCTCTAGAGGCTGTGCTACATCGGCGTATACTATGGCTAGCCTGTCGTGTTTAATGTTATATTCGTCAATGAGATTGATAAGAGTATGAGCAGTTTGCCCGCCCAAATCATCGCTTGTCACCGAGCAAGTTCGCCAATATTTCATATCCTTTTCGAATAGACTTTTAGCCGTGGCTATGCTGGAAATCACCGGTATCTTATACCTATCGAAAACAGGGGCGCCAGCTAGCGTCTCTGTGGAGGAACATGGAGTAATGATAGCGTCGACCTTTTCCACAGTAATCAGGCGCTCCATCTCGCCAATCACCTTATCGGAGCTGCTCTCGGTATCGCCCCAGACATATTCGATTTTAGCCCCGTTCATGTTCTTGATACCGCCGGCGATGTTGGCTTGTTCGAACCTAAATGCCGCTCCGTATGCCGCTTCACCATAAGCTGCCGCTCGCCCGGTCTTTGGTCCCAGGATTCCTACCTTTATTGTCTGGGGTTTAGCTGGAGGTTTCTCCGCTGGCGGCTTTTCTGCTGGAGGTTTCTCGGGCGGCGCTACCTCCTCCGGGGCACAACCCCAGACGCCCATAGTTAACCCAACCAAAAGCGCTACTACCAATAATATAAAACTCACCCTTTTAAAAATTCCCATATCTTACCTCCTGATCCGGTATTTTACTTCAGTAAAATCTCTGCTCTATTCGGCGATAATCTAACTCTGAATCTCCTTCGTCAGGTCAATAAAGTGGGAATTGAAGCCAACCACCCGAGCCCCTAGGTCACCGTGATTTTCGGGGTGCTGTTGAGGATCCAGGAAAATTTGCTTATCTAGCACATTAAACTGAATATTGTGGATGCTTAAATTAACAAAAGTGTACATGCAAGAAATGCAGGAGTCCGCTATTCTATTCTCTACCAACATTGCCATTTGCAACATCCACCGTTAGCTGTCTGAAGCCCCCAAAACAACACCCCCCACAGATAGCCAACCTTCTGCCTAAGACTAGGCTGCTGAGTTTTCCGGATAATTTTCTAAATTACTATTCCAACCCCTGATTCTATTTTAACTCATCTTTTTATTTTGTCAATACCCCGCGAATTAAGTGTTGTAACTCTTTGATAATGTCCTGTATAGGACTCGATAGAAATGTCCTCTTTCCGAGAAAAGTGGTAAAAAAGGGCAACTCATAAGGAGGTGCCTGAATGGAAGGAGGATCTTTAGC